>NZ_JBLLEB010000022.1:0-72757 GCF_047690175.1 Roseomonas sp. BN140053
GCGGCCGGGGCCGCCGCGGGGGCGGCCGCCGGCGCCGCGGCCACCGCCGCCCCGCCCCGCCCGCCCGAGCCGCCGCCGGAGCCGGAACCCACGGTGGGCTCCGTCACCGGCCTGCCGCTGCCGCGCTTCGCGGCGCTGCGCGACGACGTGAACCTGCGCGTCGGCCCGGGCCTGCGCTTTCCCATCGAGTGGACCTACAAGCGCGGCGACCTGCCGGTGGAGATCGTGCGCGAGTTCGACCAGTGGCGCCGTATCCGCGACCTCGACGGCACGGAAGGCTGGGTGTCGCAGAGCGCCTTCCGCCTGGGCCGCCGCACCTTCATGGTGCGCGGCGAACAGCGCACCCTGCGCCGCACCGCCGATGACGGCGGCGTGGCGGTGGCGCGGCTGCAGCCCGGGGTGGTCGGCCGGCTGCGCAGCTGCCCCGCCGGCAGCCCGTGGTGCGAGGTGCAGGTGGGCGACCTCCGCGGCTGGCTGAAGCGCAGCGAGGTGTTCGGCGTCGGCCCGGACGAGGCGATCCCGAACTGACCCTGGCGCCGCGGCCTGCCGCGGCCGGATCGCGGGCCCGCTCCTCGCCGGCGCGTCGCGGCCCTGCCGCGAAGGGCTGGCATCCCGCGCCCGGCGCTCTATCCTGCGTTGCAGCATGACCTCCCTGCTGCACGATGCCGAACGCGACCGGCTGCTCCTGCTCCTGCGCCAGCGCCTGTTGCGCGACGCGGCGGTGGACGGCCGGGCGCACCGGGCCCTGGCCGCCACCGCCGCGTCGCGCGGGCCGCTGCCGGTGGGCGCCAACGCCGCGGCGCTGGAACTGTTCTGCCAGCCCGCCATCTGGCCCGCGGAAGCGGCGCTGGGGCGGGGCGTGCTGGACTTCCTGCTGGCGGTGAACAACGGCCCCGTGCCACCCCGCCGCTGGGTGCCGCCGCGGCTGGAGGTGCGCGACGACGACCCGCGCCGCTTCCTGGTGGTGTCCGGCACGGCGCGCTTCACCGGCGACCTGTCGCGCGGCGTGGTGATCGAGTCGCTGCACCCGCCCGAGGGCGACCGCGAGGGCCACGACCCCGACGCGGCGCGCCACACCGGCAACCTCGTGGAGTTCCGCCTCGGCCGCGTCCGGCACTGCCTGGACGTGGAGGACACGGTGACCGGCTACGGCCTGCGCCGCACCGCCGAGGGCGTGGTGCTGCACCACGAGAGCCGGCTGGTCGCCCCCGGCGGCGGCTGGCTGCGCCGCGGCAAGGTGCGGCCGGTGGTGCGCGTGCTCTACGAGTACCTGATCCGCGCCGACAGCCCGGTGCTGCGCCTGTCCGTGACGGTGCAGGCGGAACCGGGGGTGACGCTGCGTGACCTGCGCATCACCACCGCCTGGGACGAGATGAGCGAGGGTGGCGCCTTTGCCCGCGCCGTGGGGCTGCGCGACGGCGCCCCCGCCGCCGACTGGCTGCTGCCCGAAGGCGCGGCGCGGGACGCCGCCCCGCCCACCCGGCGCATGCTGTCCGGCCCGCTCGACCACTTGGCGCTGGTGCAGAACGGGCCGCCGGCGCGCGCCCTGGCGCTGCACGCCCGCATCCACGCGCCGGAGCGGCTGCTGAGCGTCACCGGCACGCGGCGCGACGACCGGCTGCACTGGGTGCTGACCCGTTACCGCCTGGACCGGCTCTCGGGGGGCGAGAGCGTTACGCTGCGCGAGGACCGGCTGCTGGTGGCGGGTGGGCGGCACGACGATCCCGCCGCCTATGCAGCCCTGCTGCGCGCCCCCGAACTGTGGCCGGGGCGCGACTTTTCCGCCGCCGAGGACGAGGGCGCCGCGCTGAGTGCCGTGGCCGCCGCCCTGCTCTTCGCCGCCGACGGCAGCCTGGCCGGGGCACCGTCCCCGGCCGCGCTGCGCGCCTGGGTGGAGCGGCAGCTGGACGGCTTGTTCCACGCCACCGGCGGCGGCGTTGCCTCGCTGGAACGCGCTTCCTCGCGCTTCCTGGCCTTTCTGGCGCTGGCGCTGGACGCGGCTTCGCGCGCCACCGGCGCCCCGCAGCACGCCGCCCGGCTGGCCGAGGTGGTGGAGCGCATCCTGCGCCGCCAGGACCCGGAGGAGGGCAGCTTCGCCACACCCGGCGAGGCGGCCGGCTTCGCGGGCCACGCCGCCTCCCTGCTGGCCCTGGCGCGGGCGGCGCTGCACGGCGTGCCCGACACCCGCCTGCCCGAGGCGGTGACGCGCGGGCTGCTGGCGATCCGCCCGGGGCGTGCCGAAGGAGGCCGCGCCGAGGGCCCCGAGGCGGAGGCCGCCGAGAGCCTGACGGTGCGCAGCCGCGGCCCCGATGGCCGCTGGCAGGCCGATGGCGCGCAGGCCACGGAAAAGCTGGGCCTGCTGCTGCGGGCGCTGGCGGCGGTGCGCCTGGCCGCCGAGGACGGCGCGCTGCCGCTGCCCGACGCCGCGCTGGACCAGGCCGACGCGCTGACCGAGGCGGCGCTCGAACTGCTGCGCGCGGTGCTGCGCGACCGCGGCCCGGCGGGACTGGAAATCCTGTCCCGGCCCGGCGCCGAGAACACCGACCTCGCCACCCAGGCCCGGGTGATGCTGGGCCTGCTGCAGCCCGATGCGGAGATCGCCGCCCGCCGCCCCGCCGCAACCGAGGCTCCCGAACTGGTGTCGGGCCTGGCGCGATGAGGACCCCCCCGTGGTGCCGGGCGGTGCTGGCCGCCCTGCCGGCGCTCGCCCTGGCCGCCTGCGCCACCCCACCCGCGCCGGTCGCCCCCCGCGCGCTGCGGGAAGCGCCGCTCTCCTACCCGCCCTCGGCCCGCGAGCGGGTGATCCGCTTCGCCCTGGAGGAATGGCGGGAATGGGGAAGCATCGTGGTGGAGCCCGGCCCGCGTCTCCCCACCCCCCCGGCGGCGATCGGGCCGGAAGGGTCGATCCCCTCCTTTCCGCGCGTGCTGGCCTATTGGCGCGCCGTGGAGGACGAGGGCGGCGCCATCGCCCGCAACCGCGCCCGCTATGCCGGCGTGCTGAGCGGCTTCGCCCCGGATCGCGGGTTGTGGAGCGAGCCGGCCTGGTCGGCGGCGTTCATCTCCTGGGTGATGCGCTCGGCCGGGGTGGACCGGCGCGAGTTTCCCGGCTCCGCCTCGCACGCCTTCTACCTGGACGGGTTGCTGGCCGATGCGCGGGACTTCCCCGCCACCGCGCCCTTCGTGCCGCACGACGTGGCGGCACGCGCCCCCGTGCCGGGCGACCTGGTCTGCGCCGACCGGTCTCGCCGGCCGCTGGTCGACTGGCGGCAGCGCCTGGCCGAGGCCGGGCAGTTCCGTCCCATGCACTGCGACATCGTGGTGCGCAGCGGTCCCTTCAGCGTGGAAGCGGTGGGCGGCAACATCGCCGACGCCGTGACGCTGTCCCGCCTTGCAGCGGACGCAGGGGGCTACCTCCTGCCACGGGCACCCGGAGCCCCCAGTTGGGTGGTGGTAATGGAAAATCGCCTGGGCTCCCTGCCGCCCTTCGACACCGCGCCGCGGTTCGAGACCGGGAGCCCCCCGCCGCCCGACGGAGTTCCCGGATCTTGACCGACACCCAGCCTGCCGCCGCCTCGCCCGGCCTGTTCGACCCGCTGGTGCAGCGCGGGGTGACGCTGCGCAACCGCATCGGCGTGTCGCCGATGTGCCAGTACTGCTGCGGCCCCGACGGCCGCCCCACCGAGTGGCACCTGCAGCACCTGTTGTCCCGCGCCCTCGGCGGCGCCGGGCTGGTGTTCACCGAAGCCGCGGCGGTGACGGCGGAAGGCCGCATCACGCCGCGCGACCTCGGCCTCTGGGAGGAAGCGCAACTCGCCGGCCATACCCGGCTGGCGGAAGGCATCGCGCGGCTGGGTTCCGTGCCGGGCATCCAGCTGTCGCATGCCGGGCGCAAGGGCAGCCGCAATCCCCCCTGGGTGCACGGCCCCGCCACGGTGAACCACTGGCAGCCGCTCGGCCCCAGCACTGTGCCCTTCGAGACCTACCTCGAACCGCGCGCCATGAGCGAGGCGGAGATCGGCGAAACGATCGAGGCCTTCGCCACCGCCGCCAAGCGCTCGGTGCTGGCGGGCTACCGGGTGATCGAGCTGCACGCCGCGCACGGCTACCTGCTGCACCAGTTCCTGTCCCCGCTGAGCAACACCCGCAACGACGGCTGGGGCGGCGACTTCGCCGGCCGCACCCGGCTGGTGCGGGAAGCCGCCGCCGCCGTGCGCGCGGCCATCCCGGCCGACGTGCCGCTCTGGGTCCGCGTCAGCCACACCGACTGGGTGGAGGGCGGCTGGACCACCGAGGACACGGTGGCGCTGTGCCAGGCGCTGGAAACTCTGGGCGTGGACGCGATCGACACCTCCTCCGGCGGGCTGTCGGCGAAGCAGCAGATCCCCGTGGGCCCCGGCTACCAAGTCCCGGGCGCCGAGGCGGTGAAGCGCAACACCGGGCTGCAGGTCGCGGCGGTGGGCATGATCACCGAGCCGGCCCAGGCGCAGGCGATCATCGCCGAGGGCCGCGCCGACCTCGTGCTGCTGGCCCGCGCCGTGCTGCGCGACCCCTACTGGCCCGTGCATGCGGCGCAGGCGCTGGGGCACGAGGCGAGCACCGCCATCCCGCCGCAGTACGAGCGCGGCTGGGGCGCGCTGCCGATGCGCGACGAGACCGCGGTGCCGATGCCGGCGCTCTGAAGGGAAGAAAGGCCGGGGGAGTGAACTCCCCCGGGCCCCCTCCTTTCTTCGGGAGTAAAGGAGGGACGGCAGGCACCGGCGCGCCCGAAAACTCCCGAAAATAGAAGGGGGTCCGGGGGGATACCTCCCCCCGGCTTTCCTGCCTCCGCACCAGGAGGCCCGACGCCACGGGTGAGTTCCGATCCATGCAAGATTTCGACGTCGTGATCCTCGGCGCCGGCGCGGCCGGGCTGATGTGCGCGATGGCCGCCGGGGCACGCGGCCGTCGCGTGCTGCTGCTCGACCACGCGGCGCAGGCCGGGTCGAAGATCCTGATCTCCGGCGGCGGCCGCTGCAACTTCACCAACACCGACACCGCGCCCGACCGCTTCCTGTCGGACAACCCGCATTTCGCGAAGTCGGCGCTGAAGCGCTACACGGCGCGGGATTTCGTGGCGCTGGTGGAAAAGCACCGCATCCCCTTTCACGAGAAGACGCTGGGCCAGCTGTTCTGCGACGGCTCGGCGCGCGCCGTGGTGGCGATGCTGCTGGCGGAATGCGACGCCGCCGGCGTGGACCTGCGCCTGAACCACCGCATCACCGAGGTGTCGCGCGCCGACCGCTTCCGGGTGGACACGGATCGCGGCGGCTTTTCCGCCACCTCGCTGGTGCTGGCCACCGGCGGGCTGTCCATCCCCAAGATGGGCGCCACCGGCTTCTCCCTCGACCTCGCGCGCCGCTTCGGCCTGCCGGTCACCGCCACGCGCCCGGCGCTGGTGCCGCTCACCTTCAGCGGCGAGGAACTGGAACTGATGCAGCCCCTCAGCGGCGTGTCGCTGGAGGTGGTGGCGCGCTGCGGCCGGCAAGCCTTCCGGGAGGCCATGCTGTTCACCCATCGCGGCCTGTCCGGCCCGGCGGTGCTGCAGGTCTCCTCCCTGTGGCGGCCCGGCGAGAGCCTGACCCTGGACCTGCTGCCCGGCACCGACGCCGCGGCCTTCCTGCTGGAACGCAAGTGCAGCCGCCCGCGGGCGGAACTGCGCACCGTGCTGGGCGAGGTGCTGCCGGGGCGCCTGGCGCAGGCGCTGGGCGCCGGGGCGGCGCAGGAGATGGGCAACCTTCCCGACAAGGCATTGCGCGCCGTGGCGGAAGGGCTGGGCCGCCGCCGCGTCACGCCCTCCGGCACGGAGGGCTACGCCAAGGCGGAGGTCATGGGCGGCGGCGTGGACACCGCCGCCCTGTCCTCGCGCACGCTGGAAGCCGCGGCCGTGCCGGGCCTCTACGTGGTGGGGGAGGCGGTGGACGTCACGGGCTGGCTCGGCGGCTACAACTTCCAATGGGCCTGGTCGAGCGGCTGGTGCGCGGGGCAGGTGGCCTGAACGCCCCGTCCCGAAGCGGCGCCGGGCGTTGCTGGGCGGCCGCGAGGTTCAGCGCGGGGCGGGCGCTTCGCCGGGCTCGAAGCGGAACAGCAGCAGCGTGACGGCGCGGCCGCGCGTGTAGTTGAAGCCGCCGACCTGCCCGTCCTCACGCAGTGGCAGCGCGCGCTGCGCCGCGGCGGCGGCCAGGGCGGCGCGAACCGGGGCGGGCACCGCCACCAGCCGCGCCTCGCCGCGCGCCTGCCCTTCGGCCAGGAACGCCATCGCGTCCGGCACGTCGCGCAGCAGCCGCACCCGCGTGCCGATCGCGAACACCCCCGAGGGCTCGTGGAAGCCCATCAGCCCGACCTGCTGCGCCGGCATGCCCAGCGCGTCGGCCGCCGCCGCCAGCCGCGGCGCGATCCAGGGCGCGTGCAGGCGCGGCAGCACGCCGCCCAGCAGCACCCATTGCAGCGGCACCGCCAGGACCGCCGCGGCCAGGCCGGCCCGCGCCCATTGCCCGTCGCGCCCGTGCAGCACCACCTGCCACACCAGCAGCCCCGCCGCCGGGATCGCCAGCAGCGCCACCGGGTCCACCCGGCGGTCGGCGATCCAGGGCAGCACCGCGGCCACGGCCGCCAGCCCCAGCGCCACCCCGCCCAGGGCCAGCCAGCCCAGCCCGGCCAGCCAGCGCGGCGGGCGGCGGCGCAATGGGTCCAGCGCCCAGGCGCCGGCCAGCAGCATCAGGGCGGGAAAGGCGGGCAGGACGTAGTGCGGCAGCTTGGTGCTCACCGCCTCGAACACCAGCCAGGTGGGGGCCGCCCAGGCGAGGAGGAAGCGCGTCGCGGGCTGCAGCCGGGCCGCCCAGGCGCCGGGAAGGGCGCGCAGCACCAGGAAGGCAGCGGGAAAGGCGGTCAGCCCGGAGATCAGCAGGTAGTAGCCCGGCGGCCCCCAGTGGGACTCCTCGCCGGAGCCGACCTTGCTGAGCATGTCGCCGCCCACCGCCTGGGCGAAGAAGCGGCCCTCCGTGGCGATGCCGATCGCCACCAGCCAGGGCACCGCCACGGCCAGCGCCAGCGGCAGCCCCCAGCCCGGGCGCAGCGCCCGCAACCAGGGCGCCCGGCGGTCCGACACGGCCAGGGTGATGCCCGCCAGCAGCGGCACCAGCGGCCCGATCGGCCCCTTGAGCAGGATGCCCACCCCCAGCGCCAGCCAGAACCCCGTCGCCTGCCGCGCCGAGAAGGTGCCGGGCGACAGGTAGGCCCGCCCCATCAGCCCCATGGACACCGCCACCGTGGCCAGCAGCGCCGCGTCGGTCTTGGCGATATGCGCTTCCACCCCCAGCAGCAGCGTGGAAGCCAGCAGTGCCGCCCCCAGGAAGGCCGCCCGCCGCCCCACCAGGGCGCGGCCCAGCCCGAAGGTCGCCAGCACCGCGATCCAGGCGCCCAGCGCCGAAGGGATGCGATAGGCCCAGATGGCGTCGCGGGCGGGCAGGCCCGCCGCGTCCAGCAGCGTCACCACGCCGGCCTGCGCCCAATGGATGCCCACCGGCTTCTTGTTGCGCTCCTCCTCCTGGTTGCGGATGCGCACCCAGTCGCCGCTCTCCACCATCTGGCGGGAGGCCTGGGCGAAGCGGCTCTCGTCGCGGTCGCCGGGGGGCAGGGTGAAGAAGCCGGGCAGCCACAGCAGCAGGCAGAGCAGGCTCAGCAGCAGCCGGGGCCGCCGCGTTTCCGGAAGCCGGTCGAGAAGTTGCGGGCCCATGACGGCCGCGCCTCTAGCACGCGCGCGCCAGGGGGGACATACGCACAACCCTGATGGCCCCATCCCCCCACAATCCCACGCGCCAGGCCGCGGCATCCCTGTTGAGCGCCGTGCTGGACCGGCACCGCGCGCTGGAAGAAGCCCTGGACGCCCTGCCGGCGCTGGAACCGCGCGACAAGGCGGCGGCGCATCGCCTGGCCTCCGCCGTGCTGCGCCGCCTGGGCACGCTGGACGCGGTGCTGGAACCCTTCCTGCGGCGCGAACCGCCGGCCCCCGCCCGGCTGGCACTGCGCATCGGCGCCGCCGACCTGCTGCTGCTCGGCACCCCGCCGCACGCCGCCGTGTCGGCCGCGGTGGACCTCGCCCCCAAGCCGCTGGCCGGGCTGGTGAACGCCGTGCTGCGCCGCGTGGCCGCGGCCGGGCCGGCGGCGATCGAGGAGCTGGACGGCGAGCGGCTGGACACCCCGCCCTGGCTCTGGTCCTCCTGGCACGCCGCCTACGGCCCCGCGGTGCGCGCCATTGCCCGCGCGCATCGCGACCCGGCGCCGCTGGACCTGTCGCTGCTGCCCGGCACCGCCCCGCCGGAGGGTGCGACCATCCTGCCCACCGGCACCGCCCGCCTGCCCGCCGGCACCCGCTTCGCCGACCTGCCGGGCATGGCGGAGGGCGGCTTCTGGGCGCAGGACGCCGCCGCCGCTCTGCCGGCCCGGCTGCTGGCCGTCCGCCCCGGCGAGCGCGTGCTCGACCTCTGCGCCGCCCCCGGCGGCAAGACCGCGCAGCTGGCTGCCGCCGGCGCCCGGGTCGCCGCGGTGGAGAAGGACGCCCGCCGCGCCACCCGGCTGCGCGAGAACCTCGCCCGTCTGCACCTGGAGGCGGAGGTGGTGGAGGCCGACGCCCTGTCCTGGTCGCCGGCCGAGCGCTTCGATGCCGTGCTGCTGGACGCGCCCTGCACCGCCACCGGCACCATCCGCCGCCATCCCGACGTGCCCTTCCTCAAGCGGGCCAGCGATGTGCACGGCCTGGCCGCGCTGCAGCGGCAGTTGCTGGAAGCCGCGGCCCGGCTGCTCGCCCCCGGCGGCCGGCTGGTCTTCGCCACCTGCTCCCTTCAGCCGGAGGAAGGCGAGGCGCATTTCGCCGCCGCCGCCTCCCTGGGCCTGGAACCCGACCCGATCCGCGAGGAGGAACTGCCCGGCCTCGCCGCCGCCCTGACCCCCGAAGGGGCCCTGCGCACCCGCCCCGACCTTTGGGCCGAGCAAGGGGGCATGGACGGCTTCTTCGCCGCCCGCTTCCGCAGCCGTCCCGCGAGCTGAGCCGTCGGAGGAGAACACCGTGCCGCAGAAGGTGATCGGGCTGCTCGGGGGCATGAGCTGGGAAAGCTCGGCCGAGTATTACCGCATCATCAACCAGGGGGTGCGCGACCGGCTGGGCGGCCTGCATTCCGCCTGCTGCCTGCTGTGGTCCTTCGACTTCGCCGATGTCGAGGCGCTGCAGCACGCCGGCCGCTGGGAGGAGGCGACGGCCCTGCTGGTCGAGGCCGCGCGGCGCTTGGAACGCGGCGGGGCGGATTTCCTGGTGCTCTGCACGGTCACCATGCACCGCATGGCGGACGACCTGCAGGTCGCCGTGCCTCTGCCGCTGCTGCACATCGCCGACCCCACGGCCGGGCGCATCCGCGCCGCGGGGCTGCGCCGCGTCGGCCTGCTGGGCACCGCCTTCACCATGGAACAGCCCTTCCTGCGCGGCCGCCTGAAAGACCGGCACGGGCTGGAGGTGCTGGTGCCCGAGGATGCGGACCGCGCCCTGGTGCACCGCGTCATCTACGAGGAGCTGGTGCAGGGCCGCGTCGAGCCCGCGTCCCGCGACGCCTATCGCGCGGTGATCGCGCGGCTGGTGGCGCGCGGCGCCGAGGCGGTGATCCTGGGCTGCACGGAGATCATGCTGCTGGTCCGCCCCGAGGACAGCGCCGTGCCGCTCTTCGACACCACCGCCCTGCATGCCGAGGCCGCGGTGGATCTGGCGCTGGCGGACGAACCGGCGCGCATCGATCAAACCCGGTTCAACGAGGGCTGAAACGGCCCGCGGCGCCGCGGCCTGCCGCAACCGGCCCTTCGGCCATCCTGTTGGTTCACCCGGATGCCGGCCACGACGGCGAGGCCCCAGGAAAACCCGCAGGGGAAACACACAGCATGCCGACGCGCCTGCCCACCCTCGCCGAGAGGGCTGCCACCCCCACCGCCAGCCACGACGGCGCCGGCCGCATCCTGCTGGAAGGGCTGCTGGCCGGCCTGGCCGGCGTGGCGGCGATGACACTGGCCGAGAAGCTGGAACAGGCCGTCACCGGCCGCCCGAACTCCTACGTCCCCGCGCATACGCTGGAACGGGTGCTCGGCCTGCCGCACCGCCCGGATAGCCAGCGGCTGGGCCTGAACTGGACCATGCACTGGGGGCAGGGGATCGTCCTGGGCGTGGTGCGGGCGGCCATGGCGCGGGGCGGCATCCGCGGCCCGGTGGGGTCCTTCCTGTTCCTCAACCTCCGCCTGCTCAACGACCAGACACTGGAAAACGCCACCGGCGTCGGCGCCCCACCCTGGACCTGGCCGGTGGGAGAGCAGGTGGTCGACCTGCTGCACAAGGGCGTCTACGCCTTCGTGGCCGGCGCCGTGGCCGACCGCCTCGTGCGCGGCGGCCGCCACCACCCCGGCGACCCCGACCGCAGCGCGCCCAGCCGCCGCCCGCGCCCGTTCTGACGACCCCGGCTGGGCGGGCGCGAAGAACTGCGCTCGCTGGCTCGCGTCGGGGAGTGACCTGCTCGGATCGGTTGCTCTCTGATGTTCGGACGGTGGCCAGGGGCGCTGCCCCTGGACCCCAAGGCAAAGGCAAAGCCTTTGCCCGAGCCGGGGAGTTACGAACTCCCCGGTGTCCCGCGGTGAGTGCCTCCGGCGGGGGCGGGATGGCCGACGGCAGCCACGATGGGCAGCGCTGTCCAGCCCGCCCCCGCCGGAGGCACTCATGAGGTCGAGGAGCCTAAGCTCCTCGCGGGGGCTCCAAGGGGGCAGAGCCTCCTTGGCCACGGCCGAACACCCCGGGACAACCCGACCCGACCCGCGCCACTCCCCGAAGCGACGCGGGCAGTGCCCGCCGTCCCGTGTTGCCGGCGGGCGTCAGCGCGACGGCACGGCCGCAGCCGGCACGGCGGGGCGGCGCAGGCGGCCGAGCCAGGCGCCGAGGTCGTCCAGCACCGCGTAGACCACGGGCACCACCACCAAGCTCAGCAGCGTGGAGGTGACGAGGCCGCCGATCACCACCAACGCCATGGGCGCGCGGAACTCGGCATCGGCACCGACGCCCAGGGCGATATGGGCCATGCCCGCGGTCATGGCGATGGTGGTCATCACGATGGGGCGGGCCCGCTTGCGCGCCGCTTCCACCAGCGCGGCGGTGCGCGGCATGCCGGCACGGCGCGCCTCGATGGCGTATTCCACCAGCAGGATCGAGTTCTTGGCCACGATGCCCATCAGCATCAGCACCCCGATCACCGCCGAGATGCCCAGCGCCTTCTGCGCGAGCAGCAGCGCCATCAGCGCGCCGCCCAGCGAGAGCGGCAGGGCCGACATGATGGTCAGTGGCTGCAGCACGCCGCCGAACAGCAGCACCAGCACGACGTAGACCAGGCCGACGCCGGTCAGCAGCGCGATCACGAAGCTGCCGAACAGTTCCTGCATGATCTCGGCATCGCCGGTGGCGCGCTCGCGCACCCCGGCGGGCAGGTCGCGCATGATCGGCAGCGCGGCCGCCAGCTTGGTGGCGTCGCCCAGCGCCAGGCCGTTCAGCTCGGCCTCCACCGTGGCCTTGCGCACGCGGTCCAGCCGTTCGATCTGCGCGGGCCCGGCGCCGTGGCGGATGCTGGCCACCGCGTCCAGCGGCACCGTCAGCCCGGCGCGGCCTTCCACCCGCAGGGAACGCAACGCCGACAGGTCGCCGCGCGCGGGCTGGTCCAGCATCACGCGGATCGGGATCTGCCGGTCCGGCAGGTTGAAGCGCGCGAGGTTCTGGTCCACGTCGCCGGTGGTGGCGATGCGCGCCGTGGCCGCGATGGCCGCGGGCGACACGCCCAGCTCCGCCGCCCGTGCCGCGTCGGGGATGATCTGCAGCTCCGGCCGCGCCAGCGAGGCGGTGGAGCGCGCATTGGCGAGCTGCGGGATGGTGCGCACCTGCCGTTCCAGGTCGCGCACCGCGCCGGCCAGCGCGTTTGCGTCGTCGGACACCAGCGTGACTGCGAGCTTGGCGCCGCTCTGCCCGTCGGCGCCGAAGCGGAAGCGCGCGCCGGGGATGCGTTCCAGCTGCGGGCGCAGCGCGGCTTCCACCTGCTGCTGCCGCAGCGCCCGCTGCGCGCGCGGCACCAGGGTGACGGTGAAGCTGGCCAGGCGCGGCTCGCCTTCCTGCGTGCTGCTGCCCAGGGCCGGGCCGCCGCCGGCGCTGCGCGTGCCCAGCGAGGCGAAGACCGAGGCCACCTCCGGCCGCGCCCGCAGGATCCGCGTGGCTTCCGCGGCGGCGGCTTCCGTGTCCGCCAGCGTGGCGCCGGGCGCCAGTTCCATGGCCAGCGAGGTGCGGCCGCGATCGGCGGCGGGCACGAAGTCCTGCGGGATCAGCGGCACCAGCCCGACGGACAGCGCGAAGAAGGCCGTGGCGCCGAACAGCGTCGCCCAGCGATGCCGCAGGCACCAGTTCAGCAGGCCCAGGTAGCGCCGGCCCACCATGCCGTCGCCGACCTCCTCGGACCGCGCGTGCTTCTTGGGTTTCAGGAAATACGCCCCCAGCAGAGGCGTCAGCATCCGCGCCACCACCAGGGAAAAGAACACCGCCGTCGCGACCGTCAGCCCGAACTGGCGGAAGAACTGGCCGGGGATGCCGGGCATGAAGGCCACGGGCACGAAGACCGCGAGGATGGTGGCGGTGGTGGCCACCACCGCCAGCCCGATCTCGGCCGAGGCGTCCAGCGCGGCGCGCATGACGTCCCCGTCGGCACGCTCGCGCAGGTGGCGGACGATGTTCTCGATCTCCACGATCGCGTCGTCCACCAGCACGCCCACCACCAGCGTCAGCCCCAGCAGGGTGATGTTGTTGACGGAGAAGCCCAGCCACTTCATCGCCAGAAAGGTCGGGATCAGCGACAGCGGCATCGCCAGGGAGGCGATGGCCGTGGCGCGCCAGTCCCGCAGAAAGGCCCAGACCACCAGCACGGCCAGCCCCGCGCCCACCAGCAGCGCCTCGATGGCGCCGTGATAGCCGGCGAGCACGAAGCTGACGGTGTCGGCGACCTTGCCGATGCTCACGCCGGGATGCGCCGCCTCCAGCGCCGCCACCTGCGCCGCCACGCCCTCGGCCACCCGCACCTCGGAGGAGCCGCGCGTGCGCAGTACCTCGAAAGCCACCACGGGGCGCCCGTCCAGCCGGGCGGCGGAGCGGACCTCGGCGGTGGCGTCCGACACCTCGGCAATGTCGCCCAGCCGCGCAGTGCGGCCGCCGGGCAGGACCATCGGCCGCTCGCGCAGCGCGGCAACGGAAGGGGCGGAGCCGAGGGTGCGGATCGCCTGCTCACCCTCGCCGATATTGCCGCGGCCGCCGGGAAGATCGACGTTGAGGGCGCGCAGCTGCTCGTTCACCTGGCCCGCCGTCAGGCCCAGCGCCACCAGCCGGTCGGGCCGCAGCGCCACGCGGATCTCGCGCGTCACGCCGCCGACGCGGTTGACCTGCGCCACGCCGGACACGGAGAGCAGCGACTTGGCCACCGTGTCCTCGACGAACCAGGACAGTTCCTCCTCCGTCAGGCGGGGGGAGGACACCGTGTAGGTCAGGATGGCGCCGCCGGTGGCCTCGACGCGGGTGATCACGGGGTCGCGGATGCCGGCCGGCAGGTCGGTGCGGATCTGCGCCACCTTGTCGCGCACGTCGTTCGTCGCGCGGTCGATGTTGGTGCCGACGGTGAACTCGATGGCGGTGGTGGAGGCGCCGTCCACCACGGTGGAGGTGATGTGCTTCACGTCGCCCAGCCCGGCGACGGCATCCTCCACCCGGCGCGTCACCTGGGTTTCCAGCTCCGACGGCGCCGCGCCCGGCTGGGCCACGGTGACCACCACGGCCGGCAGGTCCAGGTCGGGCGTGTTGTTGACCCGCAGCGAGGGAAAGGCGAACAGCCCGCCCACGGTGAGCAGTGCGAAGAGCACCGCCGTGGCCACGGGGTTGCGGATGGCCCAGGCCGACAGGTTGCGGTGGTCGGCGGAGGAAGCGGTCGGCATGGCGGGTCCTACCGGTCGAGGAGACGGACGCGGTCGCCGTCGCTGAGGAAGCCCGCGCCGGACACCACCACGCGCTCGCCCTCGGCGAGGCCATCGGTGATCTCCACCGCGTCCTCGCTCCGGCGGCCGGTGGACACCGGGCGCAGGGCCACGCGGTCCCCCGTCACGGCCAGCACGGCGGGGCGGCCGTCGCGGAACAGGATGGCCGATGGCGGCACGGTAAGGCCCGGGGCCTCGCCGGGGCTGACCGCGGCGCGGGCGAACATGCCCGGGCGCAGGCCGGAATCCGCGGGCAGGGCGACATGGACGATGCCCAGCCGCGTATCGGCCGACACGGTGGGCGCGATGGCCCGCACCTCGCCGGTCACCGCGCGGTCGCCATGCGTCACCTGCACGGGCTGGCCGGGGCGCAGCGCGGCCAGCTCCAGCTCCGGCACGCGGGCGTCCAGTTCCAGCCGGTTGTCGCGGATCAGGCGCAGCATCTCCTGCCCGGCGGAGGTGACGTTGCCCGGCAGCACGCTCCGCTTGGACACCACCCCGTCCGCCGGCGCCACGATCCGCGCCTGGGCGAGGCGCGCCGCCACTTCCTCCCGCCGTGCCACGGCGGAAGCAACGCGGGCCTCGGCCTGTTCCGCGGCGGCCTGCCGCAGTTCCAGCGTTTGTCGCGGCGCATTGCCGGTGCGCGACAGGTCGGCGGCGCGGGCTAGGTCCTGCCGAGCGTTGCGCAGTGCCGCCTGGGCTTCCGCCACCGCCGCCTCGGCCTGGCCGAGCACGGCGCGCAGCAGCGTCTCGTCCATGCGCACCAGCAGCTGCCCGGCCCGCACCGCGTCGCCTTCCTCCACGCGAACCTCGGCCACGCGCAGGCCACCGGCCTCGGCGCCGATCACCAGCTCCTGCCAGGCCACCACGGACCCGTCTCCCACAACCGTCCGCGCCAGGGTGCGCGGCGTCGCGGCGGCGACGGCCACGGTGAGGGCGGGCGGCGGCTCGGCGGCGACTACGGGGGCAGCGGGCGGCGCCGGGCGGTGCAGCAGCGCCGCGATCTCGCCGCGCAGGAACACGGCCGCGCCGAGTGCCGCCAGTGCCAGGAGCACCAGCAGCCAGCGGCCGCGGCGGCGGGCAGGCCGCCCTGCGGTGACGGCCGGGGAACCCAGGCCTGGAAGATTGTGATCCGGCATAGCAGAACGCGGTCCCGACACCTTGCCTATCGACCGAAGGGTCAATAGCTAAGGTGATATGGGCTTGTTGACGCTTCGGTCAATTGCCGATGGCCGCGGGAGGCGCGATTGGGCGAGGGTCTGACGGGAACCGGGGGCACGCCGCGCCGGCGCCTGACGCCGGCGGAACGGCTGCCGCAGATCCTGGACGCGGCGCTGGAGGAATTTGCCGAGCAGGGCTACGGCGGCGCCAGCATGGCAGGCGCTGCCGCCCGGGCGGGCGTCGCCAAGGGACTGCTCTACCACTACTTCCCCGGCAAGGCGGAACTGTTCGGCGCCGTCGTCCGCTCCTGCATCCAGGGCGTCTTCGCCGAGGCGGAGACGCTGGTGGCCGCCCATGCCGGTTCGCACGCGGCGCTGCTGCGGCAACTGATCGAGCTGGGCTACAGCCGCGTGGTGACGCAAGCGCGGGAAAGCCTGCTGTTCAAGCTGCTACTGACCGAGGCCGACCGCTTCCCCGAGTTGGGGGACTGCTACCAGCAGGAGGTGCTGTCGCGCAGCTTCGCGCTGGTGTCCGCGGTGGTGCGCGGGGGCGTGGCGGCGGGCGAGTTCCGCCCGGACGCGGCGGAGGAACCCGGCCTGGCCGCGGTGTTGCTGGCACCGATCGCCATGGCCTCGGTGTGGCGCGGCATGCTGGGGCCGGACAAGGCGCCCGCGCTGGAAGCGATGTGCGCGGCGCAGCTGAGCCTGGCCCTGAACGGCCTGAAGCGGGCCGAGCCGATGTGAGGACGGAAGGCCGGGGGAGTGAACTCCCCCGGGCCCCCTCCTTCTTTCGGGAGTTTCAGGAGACGCCATCGGCCAGGGGCGCGCACCCAGACTCCCGAAAATAGAAGGGGGTCCGGGGGGATACTTCCCCCCGGCTTGAAAGCGTACCCGCCCCTACCCCGGCGGCTCGCGCGCATCCTCGCGCGCCACGATCTGGTAGGCGCGCTCCAGCAACTCGAACAGCGTCTCGACCTCCGCCGGGGACAGCCCGTCGCGGATGCACTGTTCCGTGGCCTGGGCGGCGGCGGACATTTCCTGCATCAGTGCCTCGCCCGCCGGCGTCAGCGCCAGGCTGTTGCTGCGCCGGTCGATAACGGAGCGCGTCCGCACCGCCAGGCCCCGCTCTTCCAGCTGGTCCACGATGGCCACCAGCGCCGACTTGTCCAACCCGCCCTCGCGCGCCAGCCGGATCTGCGACAGGCCGGGATTGGCGGCGATCAATGCCATGGTGGTGAAGGTGCCCGGCCGCAGCCCGAAGGGCGCGAAGGCCGCCACCACGCGGGCGCCCAGCAGGTTCTGCAACAGCCGCATGCGGAAGCCGATGCGCCGCGCCATCAGGCCCAGCGCGAGGCCGTCGGCCGTTCTCGCCTCCCCACCCTTGTCGGCCGCGCTGCGCGGCAATGGCTTGCTCATCCGTCCGGACCGATCCCTTCCGCGCCTGTCTGGCATACCCGGTTGCAGGGAACAAAGGCCACAAAGATCGTCTGAAATAAAACGATCTGTTTGACAACGATACCGGCCCGGGCCTAGCTTCAACCTCGCATGGAGCGGGCCGGCCGAACACCGGCGCAGGCGGGCGAACCCGCCGCGAACAGGGGAGGGGAAGCATGAACGTCGTCACGCGTCCGGCGATTGCGGGCCAGGACCGCATGGTCGTCCACAACCCCGTCGGCTACCCGCCCGCGATCACGCCCAAATCGCCGGCGCCGCGCCTGGACAGCCTGGACGGCAAGACGGTGTTCCTGATCGACAGCCGCTTCGACGATTCCGTGGAGCTGCTGAAGCAGGTCGCTGCCTGGTTCGCCGAGAAGATGCCCGGCGTGGCCACGGAACTGGTCTCCCTCGCCAGCTATTACGGCCAGGACGACCCCGCGCTCTGGACGCGCATCAAGGCGGAAGGCCACGGCGCCATCATCGGCGTCGGCCATTGCAGCACCTGCGCCCCCGCGGTTTCCACCCACGCGGTCACGCTGGAAACCAGGTACGGCGTGCCCACGGTGGCGCTGCACACCAGCAAGTTCGACAAGGTCGTGCGCTCCGTCACCCGCATGGCCGGGCTGCCGATGGCGCCCTGCGTCTTCGTGCCGCAGCCCGTGATGGGCAAGACCGCCGCCGAGCTGCGCGCCTACGTCGAGGGCAACGACCCCATCACCGGCCGGCCCGTGATGGCCGAGGTGATCGAGGGCCTGACCGTGGGCCTCGCCGCCGCCGCGACGGCAGCCCCCTATGCCCGCACCACCCCCCGCCTGGTGGAGCCGGACACGGAGGACGCGCTGCACGAGCTGTTCCTGCGCGAGAACTGGACCGACAAGCTGCCGATCGTGCTGCCCACGGAGGAGCGGGTGACGGCGATGCTGCGCGGCACCAGCCATGCCCCGGACGAGGTGGTCGGCCGCATGCAGCCCACGCCCAATCGCGGGTTGTGGGAATGCACCGTGGAAAAGGTCGCGGTGAACGCGGTGATGGCGGGGGCGCGGCCGGAATACTTCCCGGTGATCCTGGCGCTTGCCGCCTCCGGCGTCACGGCGCGCGGCAGCACCTCCAGCTCCGGCTCCGCCATGGCGGTGGTGAACGGGCCCATCCGGGGCGAGATCGGCATGAATGCCGGCATCGGCGCCATGGGGCCCTTCAACCACGCCAATGCCACGATCGGCCGTGCCTACGGCTTGCTGTCGCAGAACCTGCAGGGCGGCTCCGTGCCGGGGGAAACCTTTCTGGGCTCGCTGGGCAACGGCTACACCTACAACAGCCTCACCTTCGCCGAGAATGAGGAGCGCAGCCCCTGGGAGCCGCTGCACGTCGGCAAGGGCTTCCGCGCGGAGGAAAGCGTGGTCAGCATCTTCTTCGGCTGCCGCTCCACCTCCTTCGGCCTCGGGCTGCGGGAGAAGTACTGGCGCGAGCACGTCCGCGACATGCTGCTCGCGGTGGACACGGTGACGGCGCCGGTGCTGCTGCTGGACCCCATCACCGCGCGGCAGTTCATCGACCGCGGCGGCTTCACGACCAAGCAGCAACTGGCCCGCTTCATCGCGGAAACGGCGCAGATGCCGGCCGGGCGGTACTGGGACATGCAGCTGGTGCAGAACTACATCTATCCCCGCGCCACGCTGGGCACGGAGCCGATGGCGAGCAAGCTCAAGGCGGCGGAGGACGAGCTGATCCCGATGTTCGCGGAAGACAGCGTCCGCATCGTGGTGGTGGGCGGCGAAACCAACGGCTACTGGCAGATCATGGGCGCGCGCGAGAGCGCCACCGTGTCGATCGACGCCTGGCGCTGAGCGGGCCGCACCGCTCGCATGGTGGACCTCGTCATCATCGGCGCCGGCGTGGCGGGGCTCTGTGCCGCCGCCACGGCGGCCGATCACGGGCTGGACACGCTGGTCGTGGAGCACATGGCCCCCGGCGGGCAGGTCGCCACGGCGGAGCGCATCGACAACGTCCCCGGCTTTCCCGACGGCATCGCCGGCTACGAGCTCGGCCCGCTGTTGCAGGGCCAGGCGGAGGCCAAGGGGGCCGCTTTCCTGTTCGAAACCGCCACGGCGGTGGAGCCCGACGGCAGCGGCTTCCGTATCCGCTGCGGCGGGCAGGTGCTGGACGCCGCGGCGGTGATCCTCGCCGCCGGTTCCCGCCACCGCGAACTCGGCATCCCCGGGGAGGCGGCGCTGCGCGGGCGCGGCGTGTCGCATTGCGCGTCCTGCGACGGCCCTCTGCTGCGCGGCAAGCCTGCCGTGGTGGTGGGCGGCGGCGACTACGCCTTCGACGAGGCGATCGTGCTGGCCGAGCACGCGTCGGAGGTCACGATCCTGCACCGCGGCGAACACCCGCGGGCGCAGCGCGCGGCGGTGAAGC
Source organism: Roseomonas sp. BN140053 (assembly GCF_047690175.1). Lineage (NCBI taxonomy): Bacteria > Pseudomonadati > Pseudomonadota > Alphaproteobacteria > Acetobacterales > Roseomonadaceae > Roseomonas > Roseomonas sp. BN140053. The sequence goes on from NZ_JBLLEB010000022.1 coordinate 19,119, forward strand.
GCGTTGCCGCCACCCCGAATATCCGCCTCCGTGCGGGCGCCGAGGTGGTGGCCGTGCTGGGCGAGAGCGGCGTGAGCGGTGTCGCCTTCCGCGCCGGCGGTGCGGAGGAAACGCTGTCCTGCGCCGGCGTCTTCATCTTCGCCGGGCTGGTGCCCAACAGCGAGTTCCTCCGCGGAGTGGTGGAACTGGACGCGGGGGGGCGGGTGCTGGTGGACCCGATGCTGCGCAGCTCGCGCCCGGGCCTCTTCGCGGCCGGCGACATCCGCGCGCAATCCTCGGGCATGCTGGCCTCCGTCGCGGGCGACGGCGCCACCGCGGCGGTGGCAGCCGCGCGCCACCTGCGCGGGGGATAATCGCCGCGCCGCGGCAGCACGGGCCGCAGCGCGGCGGGCGTGAAGATCGGGCTGCGCCGGCAGTGCCGGCCGAGCCACGAGGGCCGAGGATGCCGACAAGGCATCCCGGCGAGAACAGGGGGAGGAGGACCGAAGCATGCGCAACACCGCGCCCACCGCCGAAACCGCCGGCGCGTTCACCAGCGGGACGCCCCTGGGCCGCTCCCTGGCGTCCCCCTTGGGTCGCCGCGGCCTGCTCGGCCTCGCCGCCACGGCGACGGCGGGCCTCGCGCGGGCGGAAACCCCCTATCCCAACCGGCCGATCCGCATGTTCGTGCCCTGGACGGCCGGCGGCATCAGCGACGTGCAGATGCGCGCCCTGGCCTCGGGCGCCAGCCAGCGCCTGGGCCAGCCGATCGTGGCGGAAAACCGCACCGGTGCCAGCGGCGCCATCGCCGCGCAGCAGCTCCTGAACGAGCGGCCGGACGGCTATTGCATCTCGCAGATGCCGGAAAGCCTGTTCCTGTATCCCTTCATGTCGCCGCGCCCGGCCTTCGACCCGATCCGCGACTTCACCTACATCATCCAGGTCGCCAACCGCGCGCTGGGCATGGTGGTGCGGGCGGATGCGCCCTGGACCAGCGTGCAGGGGTTGATCGACTATGCGGCCGCCAACCCCGGCAAGATCAACATCGGCACTCCCGGCGTCGGCACGGTGATGCACATCGTGATCGAGGAGATTGCCGCGATGCGCGGGCTGGAATGGACGCATGTGCCCTTCCGCGGTGGCGCCGACAGCCTCAACGCCCTGCTGGCCGGGCAGATTCAGGCGGTGATCGACAGCGGCGGCTGGGCCGAGCAGGTGCTGCAAGGGCAGATGCGGCTGCTGGCCACGCTGGGCCCGACGCGCTCCCGCCGCTTCCCCGACGCGCCCACCCTGCGCGAGAGCGGCGTGGACCTGGAGGCAACCTCCGCCTACGGCTTCGTCGGTCCGCGCGGCATGGACCCGGCGGTGGTGCGCCAGCTGCACGACGCCTTCCACGCCGCGCTGGAAGACCCCGCGCACCTCCAGGTTCTGGAACGCTACAACATGGAGATCGACTACCTCAACACCGCCGATTACGAGGCGCATGCGCGGCGCCGCGTGGAAGCCAGCCGCGCGGTGATGCAGCGCGTCGGCGCGCGGCTGATCTGAGGCGCTGCGCCCGGCGGCAGCGGCATTTGCCCCGCCGCTGGGCCTCGGTTCATATGCGGGCCGTAGCCGAAGGCGGGCGAGAACCGATGATCAAATTCTACTACAACCTGGCGCCGAACCCGACCAAGGTGGCCCTGTGCCTGGAGGAGATGGGCCTCCCCTATGAGCCCATCCCCGTGGACACCCGCAAGGGCGAGCAGCACGCGCCGGAATTCCTGGCGATCAACCCCAACGCCAAGCTGCCGGCCATCATGGATGACGGCGTCACCGTGTTCGACAGCAACGCGATCCTGCTCTTCCTGGCGGAGAAGACCGGCCAGTTCCTGCCCGCGAACACCCCGGCCGAGCGCGGCCCGATGCTGTCCTGGCTGATGTTCGTGGCCACCGGCATCGGCCCCTATTCCGGCCAGGCCGTGCATTTCCGCGGCTTCGCGCCGGAGCCCAAGGAATACCCCCTGGCGCGCTACAATTTCGAGGCGCAGCGCCACTGGGGCATCCTGAACACCCGCCTCGCCGACCGCCGCTACGTGCTGGGCGACACCTACACGATCGTGGACATGGCGGTCTGGGGCTGGGCGCGCATGGCCTCCTTCGTGCTGGGGGCAGAGGAATACGCCAAGCTGCCGCACCTCGCCCGCCACCTGGAGGAGATCAACGCCCGCCCCGCCGCGGCCCGCGCCCTGGCGCTGAAGGAGCGGCACAGCTTCAAGGCGGAGATGGACGAGGAAGCGCGGCGCAGCATGTTCCCGCACACCGCGCGCTGAGCAGGAAGCCGGGGGGAAGTATCCCCCCGGACCCCCTTCTATTTTCGGGAGTTTGGGAAGTCCCCGTGGCAGCCGGGGCACTTTTACTCACGAAAGAAGGAGGGGGACCGGGGGAGTTCACTCCCCCGGCCTTCTATTCCCGCTGCCCGATCGGGCCGAGATAGTCCCGCTTGCCCACCGGCACGCCGAGATGGCGCAGGATGTCGTAGGCAGTGGTGACGTGGAAATAGAAGTTCGGCAGCGCGAAGCTCAGCAGGTAGTCCGCTCGCTGGAAGCGGATGCGCACCGGGCCGGCCGGCACCACGACCTCGCGCTCCTCCGAGCCTTCGAACTGCGCGGGGTCCAGCCCGCCCAGGTAGTCCAGCGTCTTGGCCACCCGCGCCCGCAGCTCGGGCAGGGTGGTTTCCGTGTCCTCGAAGCGCGGCGCCTCGGTCCCGCTCAGCCGCGCGGCGGAGAGCTTGGAGGTGTCGCTGGCCCGCTGTACCTGCCCGGCGAGCGTCAGCATGTCCGGCGCCAGCCGGGCGCCTACCACGGCGGCCGGGTCCATTCCCGTCGCCTCGGCATGCGCCGCCCCTTTGTCCAGCAGGGTGCCGAGCACCTCCAGCCCGCGGCGGAAACCGGGCACGGAGGCCTGAAACATCGACAAGGGCATGCGGCGGTTTCCTTCGCTGTTCGGGGGCGGCGCGGTCAGAACGGCTCGTTCCAGGGCCGCAGCTCGACCTCCATGGACCAAGCGTCGCGCGGCTGGCGCAGCACGTCGAGATAGCTGCGCGCCACCCCTTCCGCCGTCAGCGTGCCGTCGGGGCGGTCCGCGCGGTCGGGCCGCCGCTCGCTGCGCACGCCGCCATCGATCACGAAATGCGCGACGTGGATGCCCTGCGGCCAGAGCTCGCGCGCCGCGCTCTGCGCCAGGCCGCGCAGCGCGAACTTGCCCATGGCAAAGGCGGCCGAGCGCGGGAAACCCTTCACCCCCGCCGTGGCGCCGGTCAGCAGGATGGCGCCGCGCCCCTTCGGCACCATGCGCTTCGCCGCCTGCTGCGCCACCAGGAAGCCGCCGAACGCCGTGACCTCCATCGCGCGGCGGACCGCCTCCGGGTCCAGCTCGGCCAGCGGTCCGGGGACGCGGGCGCTGGGGTTGAACACCACCACCTCCGGCTCGCCGAGCCGCGCATCGGCCTCCGCGAAGAGCCGCGCCACCGCCGCCGGGTCCGACGCATCGGCGGCAAAGGTGAGGGCGCCGGTTTCCGCCGCCAGCGGCGCCAGCTTGGCCGCGTCGCGCGCCGCCAGCCCCACCCGCAGCCCCGCGGCGGACAGGGCGCGCGCCAGGGCGGCGCTGATGCCGGCGCCGGCGCCCACGATCAGGGCGGTGCTGTAGGGCAGATCGGCCATGCCGGGTTCCTCCGGGTGATGCGGCGCCAGAGGGCGGCGCCGGGGGGGCGGGTCAGACGGCTTCCAGCGCCAGGGCGATGCCCTGGCCGCCGCCGATGCACAGCGTCACCAGCCCGCGCCGCAGCTTCTCGCGCCGCAGGGCATGCAACAGCCGCGTGACCAGCACCGCGCCGGTGGCGCCGATGGGATGGCCATGCGCGATGGCACCGCCCTCGGCGTTGACGATCTCTTCCGGCAGTTCCAACTGCGCCGCCACGGCCAGCGGCACGGCGGCGAAGGCCTCGTTGATCTCCACCCGGTCGAGATCCGCGGCGCGCCAGCCCGCCCGTTCCAGCGCCCGGCGCACGGCGGGCACCGGGGCCAGGCCGAACATGTCCGGCTCCACCGCCGCCAGTCCGGCACCGGCCAGCCGGGCGAAGGGTTCCAGCCCCTGCGCCTCGGCGAAGCCGCGCTCCGCCACGATCATCGCCGCCGCGCCGCTGTTCAGCCCCGGCGCATTGCCGGCGGTGACCGTGCCTTCCGGCCGGAAAGCGGGCTTCAGCCTGGCCAACACCTCGGCCGTGGTGTCGGGCCGCGGCGCCTCGTCGCGCGCGAAGCGTTCCGGTCCCTTGCGGCCGGGCACCTCCACCGCGACGATCTCCGCCTCGAAATGCCCTGCCGCCTGCGCCGCCGCGAAACGCTGCTGCGAGCGCGCGGCCCAGCGGTCCTGCGCCTCGCGGCTCAGCCCCAGCCGGGTCACGAGATCCTCCGTGTGCCAGCCGGAATGCTTGCCGGAAAAGGCGTCCTCCAGACCGTCGTGCAGCATGCTGTCGTGGATCTCGGCCGGGCCCATGCGGTAGCCCCAGCGGCCGCCCTCCATCAGGTAGGGCGCACGGTCCATGTTCTCCATGCCGCCGGCCACCGCTGCCTCGTAAAGCCCCAGGGCGACCTCCTGCGCCGCCGTCAGGATGGCCTGGGCGCCCGAGCCGCAAACCCGGTTCACCGTCATTGCCGGCACCAAGACCGGCAAGCCGCCGCCGATCGCCGCCTGCCGCGCGGGGTTCATCCGGTTGCCGGCCTGGATCACGTTGCCCATCACCGCGCCGCCGATCCGCGCGGGATCGAGGCCGGAGCGCGCCAGCGTCTCGCGGATCGCCGCCGCGCCCAGCTCCGTGGCCGGCACGCCTTTCAGCGTGCCGTTATAGGTGCCGATGGCGGTGCGGACGGGGTGGCACAGCACGATGTCGGGGCTGCTCATCGGGAGGAACTCCTCGGCGCTGGCCGGCCCGGAAGGCCGGCGGGGGATCACGAAAAGGCGGGGGCGGGTTCCGGCGTGCTGGCGGCGGCGACCGCTGCGCGGCCCAGCGCTTCCCGCAGTGCCGCGGCCTCGGCGGTGCCGAAGCCGGCCTCGAATTCCGCCTGGGCGGCGCGCCACAGCGGTGCCGCCGCGTCCAGCCGCGCCCGCCCGGCCTCCGTCAGGTGCAGCGCTCGGGTGCGGCCGTCGCGGCCCGGTCCGATGCGCAGCAACCCGTCGCGCGACAAGGGGCGCAGCGCCCGGCCCAGCGTGGTGCGGTCCATCGCCAGCCCCGCGGCCAGCGCGCTGATCGGCGCTGGGCCGACCCGCCCCAGGCGCGCCAGCACGGAGAACTGCGTTGCCCGCAGCCCGGTCGGCGCGAGGTGGCGGTCATAGATCTGCGTCACCTGCCGCGCCGCCTGCCGCAGCGCCAGGCAGTTGCAGGCGGGCGGGGCGAGCTCGGGCGGTTCGGGAAGCATGCGGCGCGCATCCTCGGCCTCGGCGGGAAAGGCGCATATGCACTTGTTGCGAGGCCGTTCAAGGGAGGCCGTCGCGGGATGCCGTTCCGGCCGCGGATTGCCGCATGCCGGTGCTGCCCGGCCATCCCGTCGCATCGGTGCTTGACTCGTCAGCCCTGGCAGACGATCTCCGTGCGATATTGTATGGAAATGTTCGCTCAGCGCACAATGGCGCGCCTGGGCAGGGAAGCCGGGGAGGGCACGGATGACGGTGGAAGCGGGGCTGGTGGCGCTGTGCGATGCCGCCGAGGTTTCGGAGGACACCCCCGTGCGCGCCGACGTTGCGGGTGAAAGCTTCGCCGTGTTCCTGCTGGAAGGCGAGTTCTACGTCACCCAGGACCTGTGCACGCACGGCCCCGGCTCGCTGTCCGAAGGCTTCGTCGAGGGCTGCGAGATCGAGTGCCCCTTCCACCAGGGCAAGTTCGACATCCGCACCGGTGCCGCCACCTACGCCCCCTGCACCGAGGCGCTGCGGACCTGGTCCGCCCGGCTGGTGGACGGCAAGGTCTGCATCGACCCCTCCGAGCAGCGGAGCGCCGCATGAACGCGATCGATCCCCGCGGCGGCCTGCCGCGCATCGCCCTGGCCCTGGGCGACCCCGCCGGCATCGGGCCGGAGATCGCGCTGAAGGCCGTGCTGGACCCCCGCGTGCGCGCCGCCTGCCGCCCACTGCTGGTGGGCGACCGCGGCGCGCTGCGAACCCACGCCGCCGCCTGCGGCCTGGACGTGCCGATGACCGTGGTCCGCAACGCCGCGGAAACGCCGCCCGGTGAGGGCGTGGCGCTGCTGGACCTCGACCAGTTCCGCGAGGAACCGCTGCGCCTGGGCGAGATCAGCGCCGCCCACGGCCGCGCCGCGGTGGAAGCGGCGGAGGTGGCGATCCGCGCCGCCCTGGACGGGCAGGTGGAAGCCGTGGTGGCCTGCCCGCAGACCGAATTCGCCATCCAGGCGGCGGGCATCCGCTTCGACGGCTACCCGACCTTCGTGGCACGCTGCACCGGCACGCCGGAAGAAGACGCCTTCCTGATGCTGTGCTTCGACGACAAGCGCATCGTCCACACCACGCTGCATGTCGGCCTGCGCCAGGCCATCGACCTCGTCACCCCCGAACGCGTGCTGCGCGTGCTGGAAGCGACGCAGGCGGTGCTGCGCAAGCTGGGCGTGGCGGAACCCCGTATCGCCGTGTCCGGCCTGAACCCGCATGCCGGCGAGCACGGCATGTTCGGCACGGAGGAAGCCGACATCATCGAGCCGGCGATGGAGCAGGCGCGCGCGCGTGGTATCCGCTGCGAAGGCCCCTTCGGCGCCGACACCATGTTCCACAAATCCGGCTACGACGCCTTCGTGGTGATGGTGCACGACCAGGGCCACCTCGCCGCCAAGCTGCTGGCCACCAACCGCACCGCGGGGATGACCATCGGTACGCCGGTGATCTTCTCCTCCGTGGCGCATGGCAGCGCGCTGGATATCGCCGGGCAGAACAAGGCCAGCCCGGACGCCGTGGTGGAAGCCCTGTGTCGCCTGGCCGGCGCCGCCCTGCGCGCCCGCGACGCGGCAGCCACGGCCGCCTGAACCGCGACGGCCGCGGCGCCGTTTCGCCGCGGCCGTCGCGCCCTTCTCGCCGGGACCAGCGCGCCGCCCTCGGGCGGAACCGGTTCCGGATCGCGCAACCCCCTTCGGGAGTTCATCAACATGCTGCGGCAGGAACAGAACGACCTCGTCACGCAGACCGGCCCCGGCACGCCCATGGGCGAGCTGTTCCGGCGCTACTGGATCCCCGCCATGCTGGCCGAGGAGGTGGCGGAGCCCGGCGGCGCCCCGGTGCGCATCAAGCTCCTGGGCGAGCGGCTGCTGGCCTTCCGCGACAGCGAGGGACGGCTCGGCCTGATCGACGAGTTCTGCGCTCATCGCGGCGTGTCGCTGTGGTTCGGCCGCAACGAGGATTGCGGGCTGCGCTGCCCCTATCACGGCTGGAAATACGACATCACCGGCCAGTGCACCGAGGTGCCCTCCGAGCCCGAGAGCAGCGGCTTCCGCCAGAAGATCAAGCTGAAGTCCTACCCGCTGGTGGAGAAGGGCCACATCCTGTGGACCTATATGGGCCCGCCGGAGCACCAGCCGCCGCTGCCGGAATGGGAGTTCATCACCGTTCCGCCGGAGCAGACCTTCTCTTCCAAGCGCCTGCAGGAATGCAACTGGCTGCAGGCGATGGAGGGCGGCATCGACAGCGCCCATGTCTCCTTCCTGCACCGCGGCAACCTGAACAGCGACCCGCTGTTCAAGGGTTCCAAGGGCAACCAGTACAACATGAACGACAGCGCCCCGGTGTTCGAGGTGGTGGAGCACGGCTCCGGCCTCTTCATCGGCGCCCGCCGCAACGCCGAGGACGGGCACTACTACTGGCGCATCACGCCCTGGGTGATGCCGTGCTTCACCATGGTGCCGCCGCGCGGCGACCACCCGATCCACGGCCATTTCTGGATCCCCATCGACGACGAGAACTGCTGGGCTTGGAGCTTCGACTACCACCCCGTGCGCGCCCTGCGCGACAGCGAGGTGCAGGCGATGCGCGACGGCCACGGCATCCACGTGACCTACGTCCCCGGCACCTACCGCCCGGCCGCCAACAAGGACAACGACTACCTGATCGACCGCGCCGCCCAGAAGGCCGGCATCACCTATAGCGGCGTCGCCGGCATCGCCATGCAGGATGCCTCGCTGCAGGAAAGTATGGGTCCCATCGTGGACCGCACCAAGGAGAACCTGACCTCCACGGACAACGGCATCATCATGGCCCGCTTCCGGCTGATGAAGGCCGCCCGCGCGCTGCGCGACAAGGGCATCACCCCGCCCGGCACCACGCCGGAGGAGCAGAAGGTACGCTCCGCCGCGCTGGTGCTGCCGCCCGACCAGGCCTTCAAGGACGCCGCCCGCGACGCCCTGCGCGCCCGGCCCGGCGTCGCCCAGGCTTCGGTGTGAACGGAGCAGGGGTGATGCCCAGCGAGAGCGCCCGCGCCACCACCGCCGCGGAAGCCGCCTTCCGCATCCGCGCGCCCAACTCCGCGCCCCGCGCCACCCTGGTGGTGGCGCTGGACCGCGCCAGCCTGGCGGTGCTGGAGGATCTGGCCGGCAAGGACTGGAACGGCGCGGTGTTCTTCGCGCCCTCCTTTTTCGAGGCTTCCGACGAGGTGGAGGGCGACGTGCGCCGCTGGTTCTCCGGAATTGTCGGCCGCGCCCGCGACTTCGTGCAGGAGGTGGAAGCCTCCAACCAGGCGATCATGATCGCCACCGCCGGGCAGGATGCGCAGCTCGCTTCCGTGGTGGGCGACGCTTGCGCCGCCACCGGTACCCGCACCTGCGGCCTGATCCTGCACGACCCCGCCAGCGCCCCGCCCGCCGCGCTGTCGTCGGCGCTGGCGCAGCTGCGGCCCTACGTGTCCATGCTCAGCGTGGTCAGCGATGCCGGCTACGTCGAGGCCATGCTGGATGCGCTGCGCGCCTGAAACGGCGCGAAGCGCGCCTGGGGCAGCGCAGGGCGCGCCTGAGGCGGCGCGCCGTGCTTGACGGCAGGGCAGCGCACCCACAGCCTGTGCGACATGCGAACAGCTGACCCTGGGGAAGCACCCGCCGAGGACGCGGCGGGCGGGCGCGACTTCGTCACGGCCCTGGCCCGCGGCCTGTCGGTGATGCGCGCCTTCACGCAGCAGAACCAGGACATGACCCTGTCCGACGTGGCGCGGCTGGTGAAGCTGCCGCGCGCCACGGTGCGCCGCTGCCTGCTGACGCTGGAAACCCTGGGCTACGTGCAGTCCTCCGGGCATTTCTTCCGCCTGTCGCCGCAGGTGCTGACGCTGGCGCAGGCCTATCTCTCCTCCTCCGTGCTGCCGCGCGTGGCGCAGACCTTCCTGGAGCGCACCAGCGAGACATTGGACGATTCCTGTTCCTGCTCCATCCTGCATGGGGAGGAGGTGATCTACGTCGCCCGCTCCTCGCGCCGGCGTATGGGATCGCTGCACCGCGACGTCGGCACGCATCTGCCGGCCTACTGCACCTCCATGGGGCGCATCCTGCTCGCCGCCCTGCCGGCGCCCGAGCTGGACCGCTTCTTCCGCACCGCCACGCTGCGCCGGATCACCCCCTTCACCCTGCACCGCGAGGACGAGCTGCGCGCCGCGCTGGAACAGGTCCGCCGGGATGGCTACTGCCTGGTGGACCAGGAACTGGAGATCGACCTGCGCGGCCTGGCCGTGCCCGTGCACGACGCCGCCGGCCGCGTGGTCGCCGCCCTCAACGTGTCCACCCAGGCCGGCCGCACGCCCAAGCCGGCGCTGCTGGACACCTACCTCCCCGCCCTGCGCCAAGCCGTCTCCGCCATGCGCCCGCTGCTCGTGGGCTGACCCCCGAACGGTCGCGCGTTCAGGGGTGCGGCTGCGGTCCGGGTTGTTGCTGATGTTCAAGCGTAGGCCAGGGGCGCTGCCCCTGGACCCCGCCGGGGAGTTTAAACTCCCCGGCCCCCACTTGAGTGCCTCCGGCGGGGGCGGGATGGCCGACGGCCGCCATGATGGACAACGCTGACCATCCCGCCCCCGCCGGAGGCACTCATGAGGTCCAGGAGCCTAAGCTCCTGGCGGGGTGTCCAGAGGGGCAGGGCCCCTCCGGCCCAGGCCTGAACACCCAAGCGCCAACCCGAACCACAGCCGCACGCCCGCCAGCCGCACGGCGCGGGGCTTGCACGCCGCGGGCGGGCGGGGTGAGGAAGCCGGTGGCGGCCGGCCCGGTTGCGCGAGGAGATCACCATGGCGGCGCACCCAGCCCCGGCACCGAAGGCCCTGCGCGGCGCCGCCATCAGCATGCGTGGCGATCCCTTCGCGCAGGAGCCGCGACACTGCCTGCTGCACGAAGCCGACGCGCTGGTGCTGATCGAGGGTGGGCGCATCACCCGCTTCGGCCCGTTTCACGCCCTGCGCGACGACCTGCCCGTGGGCACGGAGCTGGTGGAGTACCCCGACGCCATCCTGTGCCCGGGCTTCGTGGACGCCCACGTGCACTACCCGCAGCTCGGCATGATCGGCGCGCACGGGGCGCAGCTGCTGCAATGGCTGGAACGCTACACCTTTCCCACCGAGGCGCGCTTCGCCGACCCCGCCCATTGCACCGCCGTGGCGCAGGCCTTCCTACGGGAGCTGCTGCGCGCCGGCACCACCACCGCCGCCGTCTACTGCACCGTGCACCCCCAGTCCGCCGACGCCTTCTTCGCCGAGAGCCACCGCTTCAACACGCGCATGGTGGCGGGCAAGGTGCTGATGGACCGCCACGCCCCCGCCGCCCTGCTGGACACCGCCCAGCGCGGCTTCGACGAAAGCGAGGCGCTGATCCGCCGCTGGCACGGGGTGGGCCGGCAGCACTACGGCGTCACGCCGCGCTTCGCCCCCACCAGCACCGAAGCCCAGCTGGACGCCGCCGGCGCGCTGCTGCGGGCGCATTCCGACCTGTTCCTGCAAACCCACCTCAGCGAGAACCGCGAGGAGGTCGCCTGGGTGCGGGAACTCTTTCCCCACTGCGACGGCTACCTCGACGTTTATGCCCGGGCCGGGCTGGTGGGGCCGCGCGCGGTGTTCGGGCACGGCATCCACGTGACGGAAGCGGAGCTCTGCACCTGCCACGGCGCCGGCGCGGCGCTGGCGCATTGCCCGACCTCCAACCTGTTCCTGGGCAGCGGGCTGTTCCGGCTGATGGACACGCTGGACCCCCGCCGCCCCGTACGGGTGGGCCTGGGCACCGACGTGGGCGCCGGCACCAGCCTGAGCCAGCTGCGCACCCTGGGCGAGGCCTACAAGGTGTCGCAGCTGCTGGGCCGCGGCCTCGACGCCGTGCAGGGCTTCTTTCTGGCCACATCGGGCGGCGCGCGGGCGCTGCACCTGGACGACCGGATCGGCCGCCTGGCGCCCGGCTACGACGCCGACCTCGTGGTGCTGGACCCCGGGGCGACGCCGCTGCTGCGGTTCCGCACCGCCCGCTGCGACAGCCTGGAGGAACTGCTCTTCGTGCTGATGACGCTGGGCGACGAGCGCGCCGTGCGCGCCACCTGGGCCGGCGGCCACTGCGTCTACGACCGCGACCGGGAAGGGGAGCCCTTCTCCTGTCCGGGCTAGCGGCCGGGCCGCCCCCCGTCAGGGGCGTGCGCCGTCCGGAACCATCGCCGGGTCGCCGCCCGGCGTGACCCTCAGCGCAGGCGCGGCTCCTGCCGGCCGGCGCGGCTCTCGGGCACCACGGGCGGCGGCGGGATCGGCACGCTGGCGCGCAGCGGACGGTTGTCGCGCGCCGGCAGGTCGCGGGCCGGCGGCGGGTCTTCCCAGCCACCCCCGGACATCCGGCGGCTGCCCGGATCGGGCAGCCGCAGCGCCAGCAGGCGGATTTCCTGCTGGATCTCGTCCAGCTGCTCCTCGATGGCTTCCAGCCGGCCCTTCACCCCGAAGACGCTGAAGGGCATCAGCAGGAAGGCCACCGCCGCCAGCAGCGCCAGCAGCAGCACCAGCAGCCCGGTCCATTCCGGCAGGCCCGGGATCGCCAGGCGGGACACGAGGTCGGCGGTCATGCGCGGTTCAGCCGCCCGTCACGGACATGTGCCGCCCCACGGCCGGGCGGGCGGCGCGGCGCTCGATCACGAAGTCATGCCCTTTGGGCTTGCGCAGCATGGCGTCGCGGATGGCCTGCCGCAGGTTCGCGTCGCGCTCACCCTCCGGCACCAGCGGGTCGCGCAGCGGGGCGCGCAGGTCGGCGGCATCGTCCTGGCCCAGGCACATGTAGAGCGTGCCGGTGCAGGTCACGCGCACGCGGTTGCAGCTCTCGCAGAAGTTGTGGGTCAGCGGCGTGATGAATCCCAGCCGCCCGCCGGTTTCCGCCACACGGTAGTAGCGGGCCGGGCCGCCGGTGCGGTGGCTGCTTTCTTCCAGCGTCCAGGTTTCGCGCAGCCGGGCCCGCACGGTGGACAGCGGCAGGTACTGGTCGGTGCGGTCGCCGGAAATCTCGCCCAGCGGCATGGTCTCGATCAGCGTCAGGTCGAAGCCGTGCTCGCCGCACCAGGCGATCATGCGGTCGAACTCGTGCTCGTTGACGCCCTGCATCGCCACGGCGTTGATCTTCACGGCCAACCCGGCCGCCTTGGCGGCGAAGATCCCGTCCAGCGTCTGCCCCAGCTTGCCCCAGCGGGTCACGGCGGCGAAGCCGGCCGGGTCCAGCGTGTCCAGCGACACGTTCACCCGACGCACCCCGGCGTCGTACAGCTCCCCGGCCAGCTTGGTCAGCTGGGTGCCATTGGTGGTCACCGTCAGCTCCTTCAGACCGCCGCCGTTGAGGCGCGCGCCGAGGGAGCGGAACAGGGAGATGACGTTCTTGCGCACCAGCGGCTCGCCGCCGGTCAGCCGCAGCCGCTCCACCCCGAGGTCGATAAAGGCGCCGCAGAGCCGGTCCAGCTCCTCCAGGCTCAGCACCTCGGCCTTGGGAAGGAACGTCATGTCCTCAGCCATGCAGTACACGCAGCGGAGGTCGCAGCGGTCGGTCACGGACACCCGCAGGTAGGAGATTCGCCGGCCGAACGGGTCCTCCATGGGCTCCACCCCGGCGAGCGGGCGAGCGGCTGCGGGCGAGGGCGGCAGGAGAAGCGTCACGATACCGAGGATGTGGCGGGAAGCAGGGGGCGCCGCAAGCCCCCGCGGGGGCCGGGGCCGCTCAGCGCCGCGGTTCGTCCAGAATGTCCAGCGCCACCCGGGCACCGTTGATCAGCACCTTGCCGGCATCCTCGAAGTTCACGGTGATGCGGTCGCCGGCCACGGACTGCACCTGCCCGGTGCCCCATTCCGGCCGCTGCGGATGCCGGACGCGCATCCCCGGCTCCAAGGTCTCGTTCATCAAGGCGCGAGGCTGCCCCCGAAGAGTGGCGGACGCCACCGGACATGTTATCACGCTGCCGCGATCTGGAAGCAGCGCTGAATTAGGAGGGCAGCAACCGAAACAGGTCGTTTCTGTGGAGATGAACCGAATGGATGACGACCTGGCGTTGGCGCAGGATCTTTGCGCCCGAATCTGCCACGACCTCGGGGGACCCCTGGGCAGCGTGACGGCGGCGCTCGACCTGCTCGGGCAGGAGCCCGAGGCCACGGAGGTCGCCCGGGACGGCGCCCGCATCTCCACGCGGCGGCTGCACCTGTGGCGCGTGGTGGCCGGGGCCGGGGGCGGCCCCCTGGGGCGGCAAGGCATCGCCGAGCTGCTGGATGGCGCCCTGCCCGGCGGGCGCACGCAGCCGGACGTGTCCGGCCTGCCGCCGGAGGACCTGCCCGCCGAAACCGCCCGCGCCGTGCTGGCCGCGGTGATGCTGGGGGCCGAGGCGCTGCCCCGCGGCGGAGTGGTGCACGTGGCTGGCACCGCCAACGGCCTCGCAGTCTGGCCCGAAGGGCGCAACGCGTCCTGGCCGCACGCCCTGACCGCGACCCTGGCGGGGGAAGCGGTGTCCGGCCCGCGCGAGGTGCTCTCGCCCCTGCTGCTGCGGCTGGCAGCGCGGGCAGGACTGCGCATGTCGCTGCTGCTGGGCCAGTCGGCCGGCTGCGCGCCCCTGATGCTGCAGCGTGGCTGATCCGGCTGCGGGATGGCAGGGGAAGGCCGGGGGAGTGAACTCCCCCAGACCCCCTCCTTCTTTCGGGAGTCTGCAGGTGCTCTGAAAGGCACCCCCGAACTCCCGAAAATAGAGGGGGTCCGGGGGGATACTTCCCCCCGGCTTGCTGCACCCCCTGGACCCGCGTTCACGGAATCTTCGTCGCCCCTGCCGCAGCCTACGCGTCCTGCATTGCCCGGGGCCCGCATGGACGACCTGCTCGCCGATTTCCTGACCGAAGCCAATGAGGGTCTCGCCGCGCTGGACACGGCGCTGGTCCGGCTGGAGCGCACGCCCGACGACGCACCGACCCTGGGCGAGATCTTCCGCCTGGTTCACACCATCAAGGGCACCTGCGGCTTCCTGGGGCTGACCCGGCTGGAAAAGGTGGCGCATGCCGCCGAAACCATGCTGGGCAAGTACCGCGACGGCGAACTGGCCGTGACCCCGGCCGGCGTCACGCTGATCCTCTCGGCCCTGGACCGCATCAAGGAGATCATCGCCGGCATCGAGCGCGGCGGCGAGGAAGCCCCCGGCAGCGACGCCGCCCTGATCGCCGAGCTGGACGCCGCCGCTGCCGGCAAGCTGCCGCCGGCACCGCCAGCCGCGGCCGCCGCGCCGCAGCCCGCCCCCGCTGCCCCGCCGCCCGTCGTCGCCGCCGCACCGCCGGCCGCGGCCACCTCGGGCGCAGCCGCCGCGCCGGACGAGGCCCCGGCCGACCCCGCCCCCGGCGGCGTCGCCGCGCCGCAGACCATCCGCGTCTCGGTAGAGGTGCTGGAAGGGCTGATGATGCTGGTCAGCGAGCTGGTGCTGACCCGCAACCAGCTGGTGCAGCTGGCGCGCGGCCGCGACGACGGCGAGCTGTCGGTGCCGTTGCAGCGGCTCAGCCACATCACCTCGGACCTGCAGGAAGGGGTGATGAAGACCCGCATGCAGCCGATCGGCAACGCCTGGAACAAGCTGCCCCGGCTGGTGCGCGACCTGTCGCACGAACTGGGCAAGAAGATCGAGCTGGACCTGCGCGGCGCCGAAACCGAGCTGGACCGCCAGGTGCTGGAACTGATCAAGGACCCGCTGACGCACATGGTGCGCAACAGCGCCGACCACGGGCTGGAGGACGCCGCCCAGCGCCGCGCCGCCGGCAAGCCCGAGGCCGGGCGCGTCCTGCTCAACGCCTACCACGAGGGCGGCCACATCGTGCTGGAGGTCGGCGACGACGGCCGCGGCCTAGCGATCGACCGCATCCGCGCCAAGGCGCTGAGCAACGGCCTCGCCACCGAGGCCGAGCTGGCCGGCATGAGCGAGCACGAGATCCGCCGCTTCATCTTCCACGCCGGCTTCTCCACCGCCGCCGCCGTGACCTCCGTGTCCGGCCGCGGTGTCGGCATGGACGTGGTGAAGACCAACGTCGAGAAGATCGGCGGCACCATCGACGTCGAGAGCCGCGAGGGCCACGGCACCACCTTCACCATCAAGATCCCGCTGACCCTGGCCATCGTCGCCGCGCTGATCGTGGAGGCCGGCGGCGAGCGCTTCGCCATCCCGCAGATCGGCGTGGTGGAGCTGGTGCGCTGCGGCGACGCGGCCGAGGGCAGCGTGCGCATCGAGCGCATCAAGGGCGCCCCCGTGCTGCGCCTGCGCGACCGGCTGCTGCCGCTGGTTTCGCTCAGCCGCCTGCTGCGCCTGGACGACGCGGCGGAGGAGGAGCGCGGCTTCGTGGTAGTGACGCAGGTCGGGCCCAATGTCTTCGGCATCATCGTGGACCGTGTCTTCGACACGGAGGAGATCGTGGTGAAGCCGGTGGCGCCGATCCTGCGCCACGTCACCATGTTCGGCGGCAACACCATCCTGGGCGACGGGTCGGTGATCATGATCCTCGATCCCAACGGCATCGCCCGCGCCACCGGCATCGGCGCGGAACGCGCGGACACGGCGGCGGCGGAAGCGGGGCGCGACGGCATGCGCTCGGACAGCCGCTCCGCCCTGCTGCTCTTCGCCGCCGGCGACAGCACGCCCAAGGCGGTGCCCTTGGGATTGGTGGCGCGGCTGGAGGACCTGCCCGCGGAGAGCATCGAGATGGCCGGCGGCCGCCCCACCGTGCAGTACCGCGGCCAGCTGATGCCGCTGGTCCCCCTGGCCGAGAACTGGGTCCCCGGCGCCCCCGGCACCCGGCAGGCGGTGCTGGTGTTCAGCGACCGCGACCGCTCCATGGGGCTGATGGTGGACACCATCCTGGACGTGGTGGAGGACCGGCTGCGCATCGAGAACGGCCCGGGCCGCCCGGGCTATCTCGGCACCGCCGTGATCGCCGGTCGCGCCACGGAGGTGGTGGACTGCGCCTGGTGGCTGCGCGAAGCCGCCGGCACCTGGTTCGGCGAGGAAGCCGGCGCCGCCACCCCCAGCGCCCGCATCCTGGTAGTGGAGGACAGCGCCTTCTTCCGCCACCTGCTGGTGCCCGTGCTGGCGGCGGCGGGCTTCGAGGTGGCGGCGGTGAACACCGGCATCCAGGCGCTGCGCCTGCGCGACAAGGGCGCGGTGTTCGACGCCATCCTCAGCGACATCGAGATGCCCGACATGGACGGGCTGGCCCTGGCCCGCGCCGTGCGCGCCGGCGGCGCCTGGGCCTCGCTGCCGATGATCGCGCTGACGTCCCGCGTGGAACCCGCCGCGGTGCGCGCGGGGCGGGAGGCCGGCTTCACCGACTACGTCGGCAAGTTCGACCGCGACGCGCTGCTGCTGTCGCTGCGGCAATGCCTGACCGCCCAGGCCGGGAACTGAGGGGATGAGCACCATGCAGGCCACCGCCGAACGCCGCGGCACCGCGTCGCGCACCCAGCCGCCTCGGGACGGTCTCGGCTTCGGCGGCGACGAGGGCTTCCTGACGCTGAACGTGGCGGGGCAGCTCTGCGCCGTGCCGGTGCGCAGCGTGCGCGACGTGCTGGGGCCGCAAACCATCACCCGCATCCCGCTGGCGCCGCCGGAAGTGGCGGGCAGCCTGAACCTGCGCGGCCGCATCGTCACCGCGGTGGACCTGCGCCGCCGCCTCGGCCTGCCCGACCGCGCGCCGGGGGAGGCGGGGCCGATGTCGGTGGTGGTGGAACAGGGCACGGAACTCTACGCCCTGCTGGTGGACTCCGTGGGCGACGTGGTGCCGCTGGCGGAGGAAGGCTTCGGCCAGAACCCGCCCACCCTGGACAGTGCCTGGCGCGACATGTCGCGCGGCGTGCACCGCGACGTGCCGGGCGAGGAGGGGCGGCTGCTGGTGGTGCTGGACATCGACCGCGTGCTGGCGATCGGCGGGGGTGCCTGAGCATGCAAACCTGCCTGGTGGTGGATGACAGCCGCGTGGTGCGCCGCGCGGCGCGGGGGATTCTGGAAAAGCATGGCTTCGCGGTGGAGGAAGCGGCGGACGGCGCGCAGGCGCTGCACCGCTGCCGCGAAGCCCTGCCCGACCTGGTGCTGCTGGACTGGAACATGCCCGTGATGGACGGCATCGAGTTCCTGCGCCACGCCCGCCGCGAATTCGGCCCCGACCGCCCGCCGATCATGCTCTGCACCACGGAAGCCAGCCTGGAGCGCATCGTGGAAGCGCTGGGGGGCGGCGCCCAGGAATACATCATGAAGCCCTTCGACGAGGCGATCCTGACGGGCAAGCTCGCCACCCTCGGCCTGCTGCCCGCCGAGGCCCCGTGAGTGCGCCGCCCGTGAGCGCGGAACCCGTGCGGGTGATGCTGTGCGACGACAGCGCGACCGCCCGCGCCGCCCTGGCCCGCGTGCTGGAAACCGACCCCGGCCTGCGTATCGTGTCGCGCGTGGGCGACGGCCGCGCGGCGCTGGCCGCCTTTGACGGCACCGACGCCGCGGGTCGGCCGGAAGTGGTGCTGCTGGACCTGGAAATGCCCGTCATGGACGGCCTGACCGCCCTGCCGCTGCTGCTGCGCGCCACCCCTCGGCCGATCGTGATCGTGGCCTCGGCGCTGACGCAGCGCGGGGCGGCGGTGACCATGGCGGCGCTGCGCACCGGCGCCTCGGACTACATCCCCAAGCCCGGGGCCGCGGCGGGCGGCATCGCCGACCCGGTGTTCCGCGCCGAGCTGCTAGAAAAGGTGAAGGGTTGGGGCCGCGTCGGCCGCACCCGCCCCGCCCCGGCCGCCCGCCCCACGCCGCGCCGGACGCCGGCCGGGACGCGGCCGGCCCGCGCCCTGATGCTGGGCAGTTCCACCGGCGGGCCGGAAGCCCTGGCGCTGCTGCTGCGCCACCTGCGCCCGGCGCCGCCAGTGCCCGTGCTGATGGTGCAGCACATGCCGCCGGGCTTCACCGCCATGCTGGCCGATCACCTGTCGCGCCTCGGGCCGCTGCCGGTGGCGGAGGCGCGCGACGGCGACCGGTTGCTGCCCGGCCGCGCCCTGCTGGCCCCGGGCAACCGCCACATGCTGGTGGAGCGCAGCGCCGAGGGGCAGCGCGTGCGCCTGACCGACGACCCGCCGGAAAATTTCTGCCGCCCGGCCGTGGACCCGACCCTGCGCAGCCTGTCCCACGCCTGCGACGGCCAGGTGCTGGCCGCCATCCTGACCGGCATGGGCCAGGATGGGCTGCTCGCCTGCCGTGACCTCGTCGCCGCCGGCGGCACGGTGCTGGCGCAGGACGAAGCCTCCTCGGTGGTCTGGGGCATGCCCGGCGCCGTGGCCCGCGCCGGCCTGGCCGAGGTGCTGCTGCCGCCGGACGCGCTGGCAGAGCGCATCCTGGCGCAGAACTGGGCGGGGAGCCGCACCGCGTACCGGGCGCCGGAGCGGGCGCCGGACCTGATGGCCGGCCGGGCGTCGGGCCGTGCCGCGGAACCGTCCCCCGCGCTGCCCGCACCGTTCCGGCGGGCCGCACCGTGACCGCGGCGGCCTTCGACAGCATCGCCCGGTTGGTGCGGGCGCGCTCCGGCATCGTGCTGACCGCGGACAAGGGCTACATGCTCGACACTCGCCTCGCCCCGGTGCTGCGCCGGCACGGGCTGAGCAGCCTAGAGGGCCTCGCGCTGCGTCTGGCCGCCCCGGGCGCGGAGCCGCTGGCGCGCGAGGTCACGGAAGCGCTGACCACCAACGAGTCCTCCTTCTTCCGCGACGGCAAACCCTTCGAGCACCTGCGCCAGATCCTGCCGCGGCTGGCGGCGACGCGCCCACTGGGGCAACGGCTGCGCGTCTGGTCCGCCGCCTGCTCCACCGGGCAGGAAGCCTATTCCGCCGCCATGGTGCTGGACGAGCTGGCGCCGCGCCTGGGTGGCCGGGCCGCGGAGATCCTCGGCACCGACCTCAGCAGCGAAGTGGTGGAGCGCGCCCGCTCCGGCTCCTTCAGCCAGTTCGAGGTGCAGCGCGGCCTGCCCGTGCAGCTGCTGGTGAAGCATTTCCGGCAGGAAAACGGCCGCTGGCAGGTGTCCCCGGCGCTGCGCGCGATGACCCGCTTCGAACAGGCCAACCTGCTGGACGACCAGCGCAGCCGCGGCACCTTCGACGTGATCTTCTGCC
This sequence comes from Roseomonas sp. BN140053, assembly GCF_047690175.1. Classification (NCBI taxonomy): domain Bacteria; kingdom Pseudomonadati; phylum Pseudomonadota; class Alphaproteobacteria; order Acetobacterales; family Roseomonadaceae; genus Roseomonas; species Roseomonas sp. BN140053. Next base: position 38,750 of record NZ_JBLLEB010000022.1, read on the forward strand.
GCAACGTGCTGATCTACTTCGAGCTCGACACCAAGCGCCGCGTGCTGGAAGCCCTGGCGGAACGCCTGGCGCCGGATGGGGTGCTCTATCTCGGTGGCGCGGAAACCGTGCTGGGCGTCACCGACAAGCTGTTTCCCCTGGCCGGTGAGCGCAGCGCCCATGTGCGCGAACGCCACCTTGCCCTGGCCGGTTGACCCGGCCGTGTTGCGGGTCGCGCTGTCCGGGATGTCGTCGCTAGGGAAGCCGAGGGAAAACAGGGCCGCCCTGGCCCAGGCACGAACCCTCGCCGGTCCCCGCGACGGAGGGCCGCACGGCGCCTCCCCCATTGCCGCGGGCGGGCCACCGCAGGTTGCGGTGACCGTTCCGGCGGCATCAGGCGGCCGGCAGCGGCGCGGGCAGGGCGGCCAGGCCGGCGCTGCGGGTGGCCAGCGTCATCGGGTCGCGCATCACGTAGCCGCGGCCCCAGACCGTGCCGATCAGCTCGGAACAGCCGGCCTGGCTCAGCTTCTTGCGCAGCTTGCAGATGAACACGTCGATGATCTTCACCTCCGGCTCGTCCATGCCGCCGTAGAGGTGGTTCAGGAAGGCCTCCTTGGTCAGCACCACGCCCTTGCGCAGGGTCAGCAGCTCCAGGATGGCGTATTCCTTGCCGGTCAGGTGCACGGGGCGGCCGGCCACGGCGACCTCGCGCGAACCGAGGTCGAGGCTCAGCTCGCCCACCTCCAGGGTCGGCTGGCTGAAGCCCTTGGTGCGGCGCACGATGGCCTGGATGCGGGCGATCAGCTCGGCCTGGTCGAAGGGCTTCACGATGAAGTCGTCCGCGCCCATGCCGAAGCCCTTCACCTTGGCCTGCGGCCGGCTCAGCCCCGACAGGATCAGCACCGGCGTGTCGATGCGCGAGGCGCGCAGTTTCCGCACCACCTCGTAGCCCTCCATGTCCGGCAGCATCAGGTCCAGCACCACGATGTCGTAATCGTAGAGGCGCGCCAGTTCGAGCGCTTCTTCCCCGGTGTCGGCGGCGTCCACAATCATGGACACGCCCTTCAGCATGAGACTGATGCCCCGGGCGGCGATCAGGTCGTCCTCAACCAGTAGAACGCGCATTTTCCGCTCTCCACACTTAATGCGTGTATCATCTCAGAAAGTTGCTGCCCGTAAAGAGAGATTTCACGTAGAGGTTGTATTAAGAACAGGGCCGTATCGCAAAAAAGAGATAAAGATGCAGGGCTCCACACGGGGGCGGTTCTCGGCGGCAGCCGGTAACATGTTGTTAGTGGGCGGGTTTTCCTCGATCGGGCGGGTATCCTCGGTTGTGGGCGGCAGCGTCAGGGTATCCGGCCTGCACCCGCCGCCGCCGGTCGGCTCCGGCTTGGCGATATCGTCTCAAGGAAGAGACGGACTGCTCGCGGAGGTTGTGGGCGCGTCCGGCAACCAGATTCGCGCCTCGCTGCGCGGCGCGCCGGAAGGAATCGGACCGGGGCAGGCCGTGACCGTCACCGGCCCGGCGGTGCTCTCGCCCGGCGATGGCTGGCTGGGCCGGGTGCTGGACCCGCTCGGCGCCCCGCTGGACGGCAAGGGGCCGCTGCCGCCCGGCCCGGTGGCGCGCCCGCTGCGCGCGGCGCCGCCGGCGGCCGGGACCCGGGCCCGGCTGGGGCCGCGGCTGGACCTCGGCGTGCGGGCGCTGGACGGCTTCGCCACCTGCCGGCGCGGCCAGCGCCTGGGCCTCTTCGCCGCTTCCGGCGTGGGCAAGTCCACCCTGCTGTCGATGCTGGCGCGCGGTGCCGGCACCGAGGTCACCGTGGTCTGCCTGGTGGGCGAACGCGGGCGCGAGCTGCGCGAGTTCATCGAGGACGATCTCGGCCCCGAAGGCATGGCGCGCTCCGTGGTGGTCTGCGCCACCTCCGACGCGCCGCCGCTGCTGCGCCGCGACGCCGCCCTGGCCGCGATGACGGTGGCCGAACATTTCCGCGACCAGGGCCGCCAGGTGCTGCTGCTGATGGACAGCGTCACCCGCTTCGCCATGGCGCTGCGCGAGATCGGCCTCGCCGCCGGCGAGCCGCCCACCACCAAGGGCTACCCGCCCGGCGTTTTCGCCGAACTGCCGCGGCTGCTGGAACGCGCGGGTCCCGCGGCGGACGGCTGCCCCGGCGCCATCACTGGCCTGTTCACCGTGCTGGTGGACGGCGACGACCACGACGAGCCCGTGGCCGACGCGGTGCGCGGCATCCTGGACGGCCACATCGTGCTGGACCGCGCCATCGGCGAGGGTGGGCGCTATCCCGCGATCGACGTGCTGCGCTCCCTGTCGCGCACCGTGCCGGGCTGCCTGGAACCGGCGGAACGCCCGGTGCTGCTGCGCGCCCGGAAGATCCTGGCGCTGCACCGCGACATGGCGGACCTGGTGCGGCTGGGCGCCTACCGCGCCGGCACCGACCCGGCGGTGGACGAGGCGGTGCGCGCAGCCCCGCGCATCGAGGCGGTGCTGGCGCAGCGCAAGGACGAGCGCGGCACGGTGGCCGACACCTTTGCCCGCCTCGCCGCGGCGATGGAGGAAGCATGAGTCGCGACCCGCTGCTGGTGCTCAAGCGCTTGCGCGCGATGGAGGTGGATGCCGCCCGCCGCGCCCTGGCCGAGCAGCTCGGCACCCTCGCCGCGGCCGCGGCGCACACGGCGTCCCTGCGCGAGGCACTGCAGCGCGAAACGCAGGTCGCGGCGCCGCTGGACCTCGCCGCCTGGCTGCCGCGCGCCCTGGCCGAACGGGCAGCCGCCGCGCGGGCGGAAGCGCAGGCCGCCGCGGCCGCCGAAGCCGCGCGCGACGCCCTGGCCCAGGCGCGCGCGGCGGAACGCGCGGCGGAGCGCCTGGTGGAGAAGCGCGACGCGGCGGCACGGCTGCGCCTGAACCGCCGCGACCGCGCCGCGCTGGACGAGGCCGCGGCCAACCGCCGCTCCTGAAGGCGCGCGCTCCCGCGGCGGGCGGCGCTCAGCCGACCGGGCGGTCGGCGGGATCGCTGCCGCCCGGGGGGATCGGCGGCGCGCGCAGCGCCTCCTCCAGCAGGGCAGGGGCGGCCTCGATGGCGTCGAACAACTCGGCGAAGCGGCGGATCACGAAGAAGGTCGGCTGCAGCGTGTCGATGCGGTAGTCGCTGCGCAGCACCCGCCGGAGGTCGAAGCGCAACCGCCGCGCCGCGCTGGCGCCTTCGACAGGCGCCGCGCTGCCGCTTCCGGCCTGCGCCGCGCTGCCCTCGGCGGCCCGCACCGTGCCCCCGGCCGTGGCGTGCAGCGTTTCCGTGCGCGAGGACAGGATGCCGGCCCCGAAGGCGCGGATCTCGCCCTCCTCCTCGATCAGCCCGAACTCCACCAAGTGCCAGTACAGCCGCGCCAACGGCCGCAGCCGCTCGGACCCGCCCGCATCCCGACCCACCGCGCCGTAGCGCTGCAGGAAGGCGGCGTAGTCGGGCTGCAGCAGCAGCGGCACGTGGCCGAGGAAGTCGTGGAACACGTCCGGCTCCACGATGTAGTCCAGCTCCTCCGGCCGGCGGATCCAGGCGGTCACGGGAAAGCGCCGCCGCGCCAGCAGGTCGAAGAAGGGCGCCTCCGGGATCAGCCCGGGCACCGCGGCCAGGCGCCAGCCGGTGGCCGCTTCCAGCCGGTCGGAGGCGCGGGCGAAGTCCGGCACGCCGCCGGCGCAGTCCAGCTGCTTCAGCGCCTCGCGCCAGGCGCGCGCGGCATGGCCGGGAAACAGCGCCGCCTGCCGGGCATAGAGGGCGCGCCAAGTGGCGTGGTCCGCGTCCGTCGGCGGCCGCTGGTCCACCGTGCCGTCCGGCCGCGCCGCCGGGTAGTTGCCGCGCAGGCCGGCGGGCAGGCCGCCCGGAATGTTGCCGTCCATAACGCCCATCTCCTCCCGCAGCCCTGGGGGAACGAGGTTAGCGTGGCGCCGGGAGGGAAAAGCGGCGAAGCAGGGTGCCGGAACCGCGCGTGCTGGCGGAATCCGCTCGCGAAAGGCCCGCGCATGGCGAAATCTCCTCCGATCCTGGACCGCACGGACCGGCTGATCCTGCGCGCCCTGCAACGCGACGGGCGGCTGTCCGGGGTGGCCCTGGCCGCCGCGGTGGGCCTGTCGCCCACGCCCTGCGCGCGGCGCGTGAAGCGGCTGGAGGATGCCGGCGTGATCAGCCGCTACGCCGCGGTGGTGGACCCCGCCCGGGTCGGGCTGCCCCTGCAGGCCTTCGTGTCCGTGGCCCTGTCCTCGCACGCCGAGGAGGTGGTGTCCGCCTTTCACCAGGCCCTGGCGGCGCGGCCGGAGGTGCTGGCCGCCTACGCCATGTCGGGGGAGATGGACTACCTCCTCCACGTCGTGGCGGCGGATTTCGAAGCCTATGCCGCCTTCGCGCTGCGCGCCCTGCTGCGCATGCCGGGGGTCAAGGACACCCGCTCCTCCTTCGTGCTGAACGCGCTCAAGCCGGGCGGCGAGGTGCCGGTGGCGTGACGCGGCGCGGCCCCCCCGGGTCACATCAGCGGTAGCCACCGGCCCGTGTGTCAGGCCGGTGTCAAACTCCCCTGCGGACCGGACGTATAGGGAGACTGCGGTCAGCCGTGCGCCACAGAAACGGGCAAAAAAACAATGCACACCGAAAAGCCCGACGCGGTCAGCCGTCTGGAAGCCGAACTGGAACAGGCCCGCGTGGAGGCCGAGGACGCGCGCGACGAGGCCGCCGCGCTGCAACTGGAGCGCGACGCCGCCGTGAACCAGTGGCGGCAGGCCCAGGACGCGCTGCACCGGGCCGAGCTCCGGGCGCAGCAGCTGGCCGCCCAGCTCGCCTCCACCGAGATGCAGCTGCACCAGCAGCGCAGCCTGGACGCCACCACCGCCGAGGAGCTGCGCGTCGCCTTCGAGGAGCTGCGCGCGAATTCCGAGGAGATCGAGGAAGCCAACGACGCCCTGGTCCGCGCCAACACCTCCCTGGAGGAGCGGGTGGCGGAGCGCACCGCGGCGTTGGCGCTGGAAACCGCCCGGCTGCGCACCGCCACGGACGCGCTGCCCAACCTCGTCTGGGTGTCCCGCGACGGCGGCGACTGGAGCTGGGCCAACCGGCGCTGGGTGGACTACACCGGCCAGCCCGAGCCCGACACGCACGGGCTGGGCTGGCTGGACGCCATCCACCCCGAGGACCGCGAGAACACCATGGCGGCCTGGGCCGCGGCCCTGGAGCGGCGCGAGCTGCGGGTGGAACACCGCATCCGCGGGGCCGACGGGCGCTGGCGCTGGTTCGTCACCCATGCCCTGCCGGTGGTCCTGCCCGAGCCGGCCTTCGAGAGGGAGGAATGGTTCGGTGCCTGCACGGAGGTGGACGAGGCCCGGCGCACCGTGGCCGCCCTGCGCGACAGCGAGGCGCGGCTGCGCGGCTTCGCCGAGGCCACGCCGGACGTGCTTTGGATCATCGACGCCCGCAGCGGCCGCCTGGACTATCTCAGCCCCGCCTTCGAGCGCATCTGGGGCGAGCCGCCCGAGCGGGTCATGCGGGACCTGTCGCGCTGGTACGACATGCTGCACCCCGAGGACCGGGACCGCGCCGCGGCCGCGCTGAAATCCGTGCTGTCCGGGCAGCGGCGGGAGGTGGAATACCGCATCCGCCGCGCCCCGGACGGGGCGGTGCGCTGGATCCGCGACACCGGCTTTCCCGTGCTGGACAGCGAAGGCCGCGTCCACCTGGCCGCCGGCGTGGCCCGCGACATCACGGAACGCCGGCAGGCCGAGGAACAGCAGCGCCTGCTGATGCGCGAGCTGGACCATCGCGTGAAGAACGCCCTGGCCGTGGCCCAGGCCCTGGCGGCCCAGACCGCCCGCAGCAATCCCGCGCCGGCCGCCTTCGTGGATGCCTTTTCCGACCGGCTGCGCGCCTTCGGCCACGCACAGGACCTGCTGACCCGCGAAGGCTGGCGCGGCGCGTCCCTGGCCGATCTGGTGGCCATTACCCTGAAACCCTATGACGGCAAGGCGGACCGCGTGCGGGCGGAAGGGCCGCCACTGCGCCTGCCGCCCGCCACCGTGACGGCGCTGCACCTCGCCCTGCACGAACTGGCCACCAACGCGGTGAAGTATGGCGCCCTGTCCGCCCCGCAGGGCCGCGTGGAGGTGCGCTGGAACAGGGCCGGCGACAGGCTGCGCATCCTCTGGAGCGAGCAGGGCGGCCCGCCCGTGTCCGGCCCGCCGACGCGCCACGGCTTCGGCCTGCGGCTGCTGCAACGCGCCATTCCCCGCCAACTGGGCGGCACGGTGCTGCTGGACTATCATCCTGCCGGCGTGCAGTGCCGCATGGAGTTTCCATTCCCCACCGCGCCAGATGCCGGACCTGACCCATCGCGGCTGTAGGGCCGGGACCCTGATCGCGCTTTGATCGTGTACTCGCCTGCATCTTCCCTTATAACGGCCTCTGGCGGAGTGCCCTGCGGCGGGGATGCAGACACGGGCAATGACGGTTTTCCTGCTTTATCCGCGCAAATCCGAACTCCGGGACACGGCCTGGAAGAGCAGCGCCTACCAGGGCATCTGCCTGGTGGTGGCCGAGGGACCCCAAAGGGCGCGCCTCTACGCCGCGGCCGCCTTTCTGCACCCGATCGCCACGGATGACCCTCCGGAGGGCAGTGCACCGGAACAGGGCGGCGCTTGGCTGCAGCCGCGCCTGGTTCAGCTGCAGGAAGCATCGGACAATGCGGTGCGGACCTCGCTGCCCTTCGGCGCGATCATCGCGCCGGGCCATGCCTGCCCTTATCTGCGCGCGGACATGGCGCTGCACCTCGCCCGCACCGCCACCCCGCCGCACCGCGCGGCCGAGGAAAGCTCGGCGAGCAACCGGGACTTTTCCCTCGCGCCGGCCTAAAAAGGGTATCCGACCCCGTAACTCCTGGCCGGAGAGCGCATGCGCGAGCACGACATCATCGTCATCGCGGCCTCGGCCGGGGGGGTCGAAGCCCTGATGCGGCTGTGCGGCGGCCTGCCCGCCGACCTGCCGGCGGCGGTGTTCGTGGTGCAGCACGTCAGCCCCGCCTCGCCCAGCGCCATGCCCCAGCTGCTGGGACGCTCCGGCCCGCTGCCCGCCTGCCACCCCGCGGATGGCGAGGTGTTCCGGCGCGGCCAGATCTACGTGGCGCCCCCCGACCGCCACCTGCTGGTGACCCCCGACCGCGTGCTGCTGCGCCGCGGCCCGCAGGAAAACCGCACCCGGCCCGCCGCCGACCCGCTGTTCCGCTCCGCCGCCGTGCACCACGGTCCCAGCGTGATCGGCTTGGTGCTGACCGGGCTGCTGGATGACGGCACGGCCGGGCTGATCGCGGTGAAGCGCTGCGGCGGCATCAGCCTGGTGCAGGACCCCGACGACGCGCTGTGGCCGGACATGCCGCGCAATGCCCTGCTGCGCGACAGCGTGGACCAGCGCGCCAGCCTGGCCGAACTGCCGGCTCTGCTGGCCCGCCTCGCCCGCGAACCCGCCGGGCCGGTGCTGTCCGTGCCGGATGACGTGGTGCTGGAAGCGCGGATCGCGGAACAGGAGAGCACTGTGTCCCAGGGAACGACGGTGGGCACGCCGAGCCGCCTGAGCTGCCCGCAATGCGGCGGCGTGCTGAACGAGATCGAGGAGCCGAAATCGGTCCGCTTCCGCTGCCAGACCGGCCATGCCTACGGGCCGGAAAGCCTGGCCGCGGCGCAGGTGGACGGGCTGGAACACGCGCTGGCCGCCGCGGTGCGCACGCACCGGGAAAGGGTGGTGCTGTTCCGGCGCATGGCGGATGCGGCCCGCGCCCGCGGCATGAAGAGCGCCGCCGCCCGCTGGGAGTCCAAGGCCACGGAGGCGGAAGACTCCGCCGCGCTGATCGGCGGCGCCATCTTCGCGCTCAAGGAAGCGACCGAACCGGAACCCGGCGGCTAGGACGCGGATCGCGCCCCCGGGCGCGGATCGTGTTCCCTGGCGTGGATCAACGCCCCCGGGCGCGCGGATCGCGCCCCCGGGCGTGGATCATGCCGCCGGGCGCGGAGCGCGCCCGCGCCCCCGGGCGTGGATCACCCAACCGTGTCGGGCGGCGCGCCCCCCGGCCCAGCCTCGGCATCGAGCTGCACCCGGCCGGCGGCCTCGAACAGCTGCAACACCAGCACCGGCGGGTCTTCCGACCCGAGGTGGTGCAGGCAGAACACCGCCGGGGCCGTCTCGCCGTCGCGGCGGCGCAGCGACGCCTCGAACACCAGCTCCGCCCGCTCCCCCGCCACCAGCGGCGCCACCAGCGGCCACAGCGCGTCCCGCCCCACCCGCGGCAGCAGGTCTGCCAGCGTCAGCTGCTGCAGGTGCTCGACCGGGTAGCCGAGACGCTGCTCGGCCGCCGGGTTGGCCAGCCGGAAGCGCAGCGTGCCCGCGTCGAGCACGAGGGCCGCGTGGTGCGAGCTGCCGGCACTGCGCCCGAGATAATCGGCCAGCTCCTTGCCGCGCGTCACCCCGGTGATGTCCTCCAGCATCAGCACCACCCCGCGCAGGGCGCCGTCCTCGTAGCGCAGCGGGGTCAGGCGGATGCGGCAGCGCAGCAGCCGCCCGCGCCGGTCCAGCCCTTCCAGCGCCGTTTCCAGCTCCGGCGCATCGCCGGACAGCACGCGCTGGACGTCCTCGGCCAGCAGGGACACGGGCAGGCCGATATCCACCTCGTCCAGCGGCCGGCCCACCACCTCCTCGGCCCGCAGGCCCCAGGTGTTCTCGTTCCAGCGGTTCCAGGACCGCACCACCAGCGACCCGTCCAGCACCACGACGCCGCCATCGACGCTGCGCAGCACCGCCTCGACGTAGCGGCGGTATTCCGCGCTTTCCTCGGTTTGCCGCCGCAGCTCCTCCATCGTGCCGCCCATCTGCTCGTTGGCGGATTGCAGCTCGTCGTTGGTGGTTTCCAGCTCCTCGTTGGTGGACTGCAACTCCTCGTTGGTGGTTTCCAGCTCCTCGTTGGCGGATTGCAGCTCCTCCACCGTGGTTTCCAGCTCCTGCTGGGCGACATCCAGATCCTGCTGCAGCTGGAACTGCCGGGTGGTGTCCTGGACGGAGATCAGCACGCCCTGGGGCTGCAGCGCGCCGTTGCTCAGCGGCGTCAGCTCGATGGTCAGCCGGATGCTCTCGTTGGGAGAGCGGAAATGCTCCTGGTGCTCCACCCGCACCGTACGGCGCAGCCGCAACGCCTCCTCCATGCGGCCGCGCAGCTCCGCCGGACGATAGGAGATCACGAGGTCGTGGAAGGGGCGGCCCACGTCGTTCTCGTTCACCTCCAGCAGCCGGCGTGCGGCGGCGTTGGCCAGCACCAGGGTGCCTACCGTATCCACTGCCAGGAAGGCGGTGCTGGCGCTGTCCACCAGCGCTTCCAGCAGATGTAGCTGCTGCGAGTCGTGCCCGGGCAGGGCCGGCAGGGACATCTGGCCCATGTCGGCCCGGCCGCGGCGCCAGCTCTGCGCCACCTTGCGGAACAGCCGGTGCTTCAGGTCCACCGGCTCAAACAGCCGCGACCGCGCCAGCTGGGTTTCCGCCCGGCCCAGAAACAGCACGCCCTCCTCCGCCAGGGCATAGTGCAGCCGCGGCAGCACCGCGTTCTGGGTCTCGCTTTCCAGGTAGATCAGCAGGTTGCGGCAGGTCAGCAGGTCCAGCCGGCTGATCGGCGCGTCGTGCACGACGTTGTGGCGGCCGAAGATCACGCATTTCCGCAGCTCGCGCGCGACGGTGTAGTGGTTGCCGCCACGCTCGAAATAGCGCTCCAGCAGCGCCGCCGGCACGCTTTCCACCTCGCGCGGGGTATAGGTGGCCATGCGGGCGGTGCTCAGCGCCGCCTCGTCCAGGTCGGTGGCGTAGATCTTCACGCGGCGGGAAAATTGCTCCACCCCCAGCGCCTCAGCGAACAGCATGGCCAGGCTGAAGGGCTCCTCGCCGCTGGCACAGCCGACGCTCCAGACCCGGATCGGCTGCCCCGACGCGTCGGAACGCGCCACGATGCGCGGCACCACCTCCTCGCGCAGCGCGTCCCAGGCTTCGGCGTCGCGGAAAAAGGCGGTCACGTTGATCAGCACCGTGTTCAGCAGCTCGATCAGCTCCGCCGGCCGGGCTTCCAGAAAGGCGCGATAGGCGGGAAAGCTGTCGCACCCCACCTCCTCCATCCGCTTCAACAGGCGCCGGCGCAGGCTGCTGCGCTTGTAGCCGCGGAAATCCACGCTGCGGCTGTTGCCGATATACTCGATCAGCTCTTCCAGCCCCGGTTCCATGGGGACGTCCTGCTTCTTCAATGTTTCCCCCCGGGTATCCCGGCCACCAGCGCCGCCCCGCCTGCATAGCAGAGCGGCCCGGGACGCGCGCTACCTGCCCGGGGCCTTCCCCGGGCCGATCCATCCGGGGTGGGGGAGACAAAAACCAACTTGCGGCAGCGGCGAAAGCGCCGATACAGAGGGCTGCTCTCGAAAGGGTGAGGCTATTTCCGTCAGCAAGCCGGAAACGTCGGGATCGTGGCAGGCCGAGGCGGAGCTGGAGCAGCTGCGCGTCGCGTTGGAGGATCTGCGCGAGGAAGGCGCCATCCTGGCCGCCGAGCGCGACGGCCTGGCCGCCGAGCTGGGGCGCCGCACCGCCCGCCTGCGCGAGGTGGAAGCCCTGCTGCGCGGCCGCGAACAGGCTTCGGCCGAGGCGCAGGCCTGGCTGGCCGCCCGTTCCGCCCCCGGCAGCCTCGCCGGCCGCGACGCCCAGGGCGACGAGGAATTGCAGGTAGCGCTGGAGGAGGTGCAGGTCATCGCCGAGGAGCTCGGCGAGGCCAATGCCGCCCTGCAGCACGCCAACGAGGTGCTGGAACAGCGTGTCCACCAGCGCACCGCGGCGCTGGAAGCGGCCAATGCCGACCTGCGCGCTTCGGAGGAACGGCAGCGGCTGATCCTGGACAGCGCCGCCGACTACGCCATCCTCACGATCGACGAGGCCGGCCGCATCACCTCCTGGAACGCCGGGGCGCGCAACGTGCTGGGCTGGGACGCCGCCGCCGCCATCGGCATGCCGGCCTCGCGCATCTTCACGCCCGAGGACCTCGCCATCGGGGCGGACGAGGCGGAAAAGCAGCAGGCTCTGCGCGAGGGGAGCGCCGCCGACGAGCGCTGGCACCTGCGCCGCGACGGCAGCCGCTTCTGGGGCGAGGGCAAGATGCACCCGCTGCGGCCGGGGCGCAGCCTGCCGGGCGGCTTCCTCAAGATCCTGCGCGACCGCACCCAGCAGCGCGAGGTGGAGCAGGCGCTGCACGCCGCCCTGGCCGAGCGCGACCTGCTGATGCGCGAGGTGCACCATCGCGTGAAGAACTCCCTGCACCTCGTGCAGGGGCTGCTGACGGTGCAGGCCCGCGCCCTGGAAGGCAGCGAAGCCGCCACGCAGCTGCAGGAAGGCGCCGCCCGGGTCCGCATGGTGGCCGCCATCCATGACCGCCTGTACCGCTCCGCGGCGGGAACCCTGCAGGTGGAGCTGCATGCCTACCTGTCGGGCCTGGTGGAGGACCTGCGCGCCGCCATGACCGCCACCGGCGAAGGGCGCGACGTGCAGCTGGAGATCGCCGCCGCGGCGACCTGGCCGGCCGATGCCGTGCCCACCCTGGGGCTGGTGCTGACCGAACTGGTGACCAACGCCCTGAAATACGGCGCCGGCCACGTCACCGTGCGCTTCCGCGACGTGTTGGGCGAACCCGTGACCCTGGCCGTGGAGGACGAGGGCCGCGGCCTGCCCGCAAGCTTCGACCCCAGCGCCAGCCACGGCCTGGGCATGCGGCTGGTGGCCGGGCTGCTGCGCGGCGAAGGCGCCCGCCTCTGGGTGGACCGCAGCGTGCCCCACACCCGCTTCGTGGCCCAGTTCGCCCCGCCCGAAGGCCGCCCGCCGGTCTGACATCGCCCGGGCGCGCCGGCTGGGGGCGGTCTGTCGCGTTTGGGGCTGGGTTGTTCCTGGTGCCTCTGGCGTCGGCCAGGGGCGCTGCCCCTGGACCCCGCCGGGGAGTTACGAACTCCCCGGACCCCGCGTTGAGTGCCTCCGGCGGGGGCGGGATGGCCGACGGCAGCCAGGATGGACGGCGTTGCCCAACCCGCCCCCGCCGGAGGCACTCAACGCGGGGTCCGGGAGCCTAAGCTCCTGGCGGGGTGTTCGGGCAGGGCCCCTCTGGCCCCGGCCCGAACACCCAGAACCAACCCACCCCACCCGCACACCACCCAACCGTCACGACCAGGCGTGCCGGGACCCTGCACGGCCAGTCACGGGTGGGGCGCTGCGGGCCGGCCGGTGGAATCGGCGCGAGGGCTGCAATTCCCGCGGCCCGGGCGCGTTGCAACAGGGCCTGCCCGGGCTGGCGTCGCTGGCTGCGGACGGGCGCGTCCTGCCGGCGGGCTGCCGCCCTTCCCATGACGGGACGGGCGCCACGCGTCGCGGCGCCGTCTCCAGCACCGGGATCCCCACGATGTATCTGGCCCGCTTCTCCTACGACGTCCTGCCCGTGCACCGGCAACAGGCGATGGAATTCATCCGCGGCGAGGTGGAGGCTGCGCGCAACAGCGGCCTGGGCACCCGGCTCCTGGTGCCGCTGACGCGCAGCCAGGGCGGCGCCGCCCTGCAGTTCGAGGTCGAGCTGACCAGCCTCGACCAGCTGGAACAATTTCGCCAGCGCGGCGGCGGCGGGCGCGAGGCCGGCTGGATGCGCGCCTTCAGCGAGATCCTGCTGTCCCCGCCGGTGGTGGAAATCCTGCGCGTGGACGAGGCCCGGCCGGAGGCCGACCCCGGCGTGCAAACGGCCTGAACCGCGCCGCCGGGCCTGCCGCGGCGCGGCCCCGGCCCGCCGCCCGGCCTGTCACGGCGTGATTCCGGCCCGCTGTGGCGCAGTGCCGGCCCACCGCGCGGTTCCCTGCGGCGCGGTCCTGGTCCGTCGTGGCGGGGGCGCCCTACAGCACCAGGCCCGAAGCCGGGTCGAGCAGGTGCATGTGGTTGAGGTCGGCGGTCATGGGCAGGGGCGTGCCGGGCTGGGCCGAGGTGTCGGGGGCCAGCCGGGCGCAGGCCGCCACCCCGGCCAGGGCGAAGTGCACCAGCGTTTCCGCCCCCATCGGCTCGGTCACGGCCGGCGTGGCCGTGAACGCCGCCACCCCCGGCCGACCCGCCTCGCGCGCGTCGCCGAAGTGCTCGGGGCGCAGCCCCAACACCACCTCGCGCCCGGCCTGGGGGGCGTGGCGCGCCCGCAGCACCTCGGGCACCGGCAGGGCGGTGCCGTCGGCCAGCCGCAGGCGCAGCGCCTCGTCCGCGCCTTCCAGCCGGGCGGGGAGGAAGTTCATCCCCGGGCTGCCGATGAAGCCCGCCACGAAGCGGGTGCGCGGGTGGTGGTACAGCTCCTGCGGCGGGCCGACCTGCTCGATGCGGCCCTCGTTCATCACCACCACGCGGTCGGCCAGGGTCATCGCCTCCACCTGGTCATGCGTGACGTAGACGGTGGTGGTGGGCACCAGCTGGTGCACCCGCTTGATCTCGGTGCGCATCTGCACCCGCAGCTTGGCGTCGAGGTTGCTCAGCGGCTCGTCGAAGAGGAACACCTGCGGGTCGCGCACCACCGCGCGCCCCATCGCCACCCGCTGCCGCTGCCCGCCCGAGAGCGCGCGGGGCTTGCGGTCCAGCAGCGGTGTGATGTCGAGCATGCGCGCCGCCTCCTCCACCCGGGCCGCGATCTCGGCCTTGGGTCGTTTGCGCAGGCTGAGGCTGAAGGCCATGTTCTCGCGCACGCTCATGTGCGGGTAGAGGGCGTAGTTCTGGAACACCATGGCGATGTCGCGGTCGCGCGGGGCGACGTCGTTGACCACGCGGCCGCCGATGCTGATCTCGCCCTCCGAGATCTCCTCCAGCCCCGCGATCATGCGCAGCGTGGTCGACTTGCCGCAGCCCGAGGGGCCGACAAGGACCACGAACTCGTGGTCGGCGATCTCCAGGTCGATGCCCTTCACCGCCTGCCCGCCCCCGCCCTCGTACTCCTTCACCACGCCGCGCAGTACGACCTCAGCCATTCCACCCCTCGTGGCGCCGCGCGCCGCTCACTGCTTCAGCCCCGCGCCGGCGGCGCTCTTGATGAAGTAGCGTTGCAGGAAAGCGTAGACGAGGATGATCGGCAGCACCGCCAGCGTCGCCGCCGTCATCAGCTGCGGCATGTCCGTGCCGTAGCGGTCGTCCTGCAGCAGCGCCAGCCCCAGCGACAGCGTGCGCATCCCCTCGCTGTTGGTGGCCACCAGCGGCCACAGCAGGCTGTCCCATTCGCTGAGGAAGCGCAGGATGGCCAGCGACACCAGCGCCGGCACGTGCAGCGGCACCACGATGCGGAACAGGATGCGCCATTCCCCCGCGCCGTCGATGCGCGCCGCGTCGATCAGCTCGTCCGGCGTGTCGGCGAAGGCCTGACGCATCATGAAGATGCCGAAGCTGCTGACCGCGAAGGGCAGGATCAGCGCGGCATAGGTGTCCAGCCAGCCGAGGTCGCGCACGATGATGTATTGCGGGATCAGGATCACGATGAAGGGCACCATCATGGTGGCCACGATCGCCCCGAAGATCGCATCCCGCCCGCGGAAGCGGTACTTGGCCAGCGCGTAGCCCGCCAGCGTGGAGAAGAACAGGTCCAGCAGCGTGATCGCCGTGGACACGGCCAGGCTGTTCAGGAAATAGCGCCCCAGCGGCACGCGGCTGAACACCTGCCGGATGTTCTCCCCTAGGTGCGAGCTGGGCGGGATCCACCAGGGTGAATGGGTGAAGACCTGGTCGTGCGACTTGAAGGCGGTCAGCGCCATCCACAGCAGCGGCAGGATCACCAGGGCGCAGACCGCGATCAGCACGGCATGCACCGCCAGCGTGCCCCAGCGCAGCCGCCGTGAGCGCCGTTGGCCGGCCGGACCCGCCGCCCGCCCCGCCGCGGCGGGCGCGAAGAAAGCCTGCGGCACGGGCGACAGGCCTGCGGATGCGGGCGGTGCGGCCGCCCGTGCGCTGCGCGCGACGTCTGCCTCCTCCGGCACCCGCTGCGGCCCGCCGCTCATCCGCGGCTCCGCAGCAGGCGGAACTGGATCACCGTCAGGATCAGCAGCGCGAAGAACATCAGCACCGCCATGGCGGAGGCGTAGCCCATGCGGTTGAAGCCGAAGGCGACCTCGTAGATCAGGTAGGGCAGCACCTTGGTGGCATCCGCCGGCCCGCCGCCGGTGAGCGCGTAGATCAGGCTGAAGGCCTGCGAGGTGCGGATGATCGACACCACGGTCACGAACAGCAGGAAGGGCCGCAGCAGTGGCAGGGTGATGCGCCGGAAGGTGGCCCAGGCCCCGGCGCC
This sequence comes from Roseomonas sp. BN140053, assembly GCF_047690175.1. Taxonomy (NCBI): domain Bacteria; kingdom Pseudomonadati; phylum Pseudomonadota; class Alphaproteobacteria; order Acetobacterales; family Roseomonadaceae; genus Roseomonas; species Roseomonas sp. BN140053. The sequence continues at coordinate 54,110 of NZ_JBLLEB010000022.1, forward strand.
GTCGATGCGCGCGGCCTCGTACACCGTGGCGGGGATCGCCTGCAGCCCGGCCAGGAAGATGATCATGTAGTAGCCGACATTCTTCCACAGGCTGGCGATGATCAGCGCCGGCATCGCGAGATTGCGGTCGTTCAGCCATTGCAGCCCGCCCAGCCCCAGCGGCTCCGTCACCATCAGGGCCAGCCCGCCCAGCGGCGCGAACACCACGCGCCACAGCATCGCCACCACCACCATGGTCAGCACCACGGGGGCGAAGATCACCGCCTGGTAGAAGGCGCGGCCCTTCAGCTTGCGGTCCAGCAGGATCGCCAGCCCCAGCGCCGCCGGCAGCTCGATCGCCAGCAGCCCGAAGGTGTAGACGGCGGTGACGCGGATGGCGTTGAGAAAGTTCGCGTCCTCCAGCAGACGCTCGTAATTCCGCAAGCCGATGAAACGCTGCGGCCCCACGAGATCCCAGGAGGTCAGGCTGACCCAGAAGGCGTTGCCCACCGGGTAGATCAGGAAAACGGAAAAGAACACCACCACCGGCGCCAGCATCAGCCAGGCGGTACCGACGTGGCGCTGCGCCTGCCGCCGCCGGCGCGGCCGTGCCGCGACGCTGCGCGCGGCACCGACAGGCGCGGCACCGGCCAGCGCGGGACCAGCCTGGGCGGTACCGGCCGACGCGGCCCCTACGGCCTCCGCCGACGACGCCGCGCCCCCCGCCATCATGCCCACCTCGCCGCGGCGCGTCGTGCCGGCATCAGCTGTCCAGCAGCCGGTCCACCTCGCGCGCGAGGTCGGGCACCACCACCTCCGGCCGGTCGCCATTGGCCGAGATCCGGTCGTAGCTCTTGGCCACGGCGGAGGCGAGCTCGATGAAGCGGTGCGTTCGCGGCATCGGCTTGCCGATCCGCAGGTCTTCCAGGAAAGTGTTGAGGTAGGGGATCGCCCGCATCGCCGGGTCCTCTGCGAAGCCCTTCCAGGGCTGCACGTATTGCGCCCGCGTCAGCCAGATCGCGCGGTTCTCCGGCTTGGCGGTCATGTAGGCCACGAACTGCCAGGCCTCGCGCTGCAGCCGCGACTTGGCGCTGACCATCCAGACCCAGGGGTTCAGCCGCGTCGCCGGCGTGCCATTCGCGAATTGCGGCAGGCGGGCGATGCCGTAGACCCCGTCCTTGAAGGTGACGTTGGGGTATTTCTCCTCCACCGAGGGTGCGAGCCACAGGCCGGAATTGATCATCGCCGCGCGCCCGGCGCCGAAATCGTCCACCGGGTTGATGGTGGGCGCCAGCCCCAGCGCGGTGATCTTGCTGCCGTGGAACGTGTCGTACAGGTAGCGGAAGGCCTCCAGGCCGGCCGCGTTGTTGAAGCCGTTGCGGCTGCCGTCGGGCGACAGGAAGTCCACGCCCTTCTGCGGCAGCAGCGTGCCCCAGTAGTAGAAATGCGCCGAGTTGGAGCGCGCGAGCCAGGCCCAGCCGGCGCGGGTGGTACGGCCGCTGCTGTCGCGCTTGGTCAGTGCCTTGCCCGCTTCCGTCACCTCTTCCCAGGTGCGCGGCGGCTTGTCCGGGTCCAGCCCAGCCTCGCGGAAGAAGTCCTTGCGGTAGTACATGCTGATGGAGGCCAGATCCATCGGGATGCCGTAGAGCTTGCCCTCCACCATGAAGCCGTCCAGCACGCCCGGCTCATAGGCCGCCACCAGCTCATCCTGCGTGCGGAAGCCGAAGGCGCTGGGGTCCACCGGCGCGATCAGCTTGCGGTACACGTAGTTGGGCAGGTTGCTGTCGCCCACCGACACCAGGTCCGGACCGCCCGAGCCGCCGGCCCAGCCGGTGAGGATCTTCAGCTCGTTCTGGTTGGTCTCGAAGTCGTTGTGCACCACGTCGATGCCGGTATCGCGCTTGAAGCCCGGCACCATCACCTCGTTCACGATCCGCACGCGCGACGGAAAGGTGTGGCCCCAGTAGACCAGCTGCCGGTTGCCCTGCGCCGAGGCGCGGTGCACGGCGGGGGCAGCCAGCGCCGCGGCGCCGATTCCGCCCAGCAGCAGGCGGCGGGTGGTGGTCGTCATGGCGTGGTTCCTCCTGTTCCCGGTCCGAGACGGTGGGTTGCTCAGCGGCCGATCGCCACGGCCATGCGCCGCGGGTCGGCGGCGCCGCTGACCACGCCCGATCGCGCGTCGCGCCGCACCGCGCAGACTCCCCCGGCCAGGGCGGCCCGCGCCGGCCAGTGTTCCACGACATGGCCGCGCCGCGCGAGGTCCCCGGCCATCGCCGCCCCCGCGCTGTTCTCCAGCTTCAGCGCGCGCGGCCGGCGGGCATGCGGGTCCTCCGAGGCCGGCACGGCGTAGCTGGCCCAGCGCGGCGCTTCCGTGGCGGCCTGCAGGTCCATCCCGCGGTCGAGGTGGTGCACCAGGAACTGCAGCAGCGCCTGGGTCTGCACGTCGCCCCCCGGCGTGCCGCAGGGCATCACCGAGCCGTCCTCCTCCAGCAGGATCACCGGGCTGGGCGTCAGCCGCGGCCGCTTGCCCGGCAGGATGCTGTTGGGGTCCGCCGGGTCCAGCGAGGCCTGCAACCCGCGGTCCGACGGCGCGAAGCCCAGCCCCGGCACCAGCGGCGTCAGCAGCATGGTGCTGTCGCTGGGCGTGGCGGAAAAGGCGTTGCCGGCGGCATCCACCACGCAGGCGTAGGTGGTGTCGGGCGAGGTGCGCTCCAGCACCGGCGCCGCGGTCTCGGGATCCCCCGCCCGCGCCATGTCGATGGTCCCCCGCAACGCGTCGGCGTGCGCGGCCGACAGCAGCCGGTCCAGCGGCACGGCGGTGAAGTCGGGGTCGCCGTAGAAGCGGTTGCGGTCGGTGAGCGCCAGCTTGACGCTCTCCACCATCACGTGCGCCGCATCGGCCTCGGACAGCGTGCCCATCGGGAAGCCGCCCACGAGGTTGAGCATCTGCAGCAGCGCCGGTCCCTGGCACCACGGCCCGCAGCCCAGCACCTGCCGCCTGCGATACCGCACGCCCGCCGGCGCTTCCTCCCGCACCGCGAAGCCGTGCAGGTCCTCCGCCCGCAGGAAGGCGCCGATCTCGCGCGAGAAGGCGCCCACCCGCTCGGCGATCTCGCCGCGGTAGAAGGCGTCGCGCGCCGCCCGGATGCCATCCTCCCGCGTGCCGCCCGCCGCGCGCTCCGCCTCGGCCAGGTGCCGCAGCGTGCCGCCCAACGCCTCCTGCCGCAGCACGTCGCCGATCGCCGGCACCGCGCCGCCAGGCAGGAACACCTCGCGGCTATGGGCGAAGCCCGCCAGGGCACCCGCCGCGTCCAGCAGGTTCTTGCGCAGGAAGTAGTTCACGGGAAAGCCGCGCTCGGCCAGCTCGATCGCCGGCGCCATCACCTCCGCCGCCGTCATGGTGCCGTGCAGCCGCAGCGTGGTCAGCCAGGCATCCACCGCCGCCGGCACCACCCAGCGCCCCGGCCCCGCCGGAATCCGCCCGCCCCCGGCCTGCGCCACCGCCTCGCGCGTCGCCAGCCGCGGCCAGACGCCGATGCCGCTGACCGTGCGGACCGTCCGCGTGTCGGCGCGAAACACTATCACCGGCGCCACGCCGCCGAGGTTGGCCATGTCGGGCTGCAGCACGTTCAGCGCGAAGCCCGCCGCCACCCCCGCATCCACCGCCGTGCCGCCGGCTTCCAGCACCCGCAGCGCCGCCACGCTGGCCAGCGGGTGCCCGGTGGACACCATGTGCCGGGTGCCCAGCAGCAGGGGCCGGGAGGTGGGCGGGTCCGCGGGGATCATCGGGCGCACGCTCCGGAGCTGGCTTGCGGGGAATGAACCGCAAATTGATCAACTGAGTTGATTTAATGACGGCCGCGCCGCAGCCGCAAGGGCTTTCGGGCCGCCGTCCCGGCCGCCGCGGCGGGCGCCGCGCCGAACGCCCGGCCACCGCCCGCGGCCAGCCACGCCGAACGCGGCAGGGCAGGCGTCGTATCGCGAAGCGCCCCGCCGCGTCGCCAAGGGCGTGCTAAGAACACGGCCACCATGACGCTGTCCGGCACCAACCTGGATTTCGGCCACCGCTTCAACCGCCGCGTGGTGCTGGAGGGCGTGCGCCGGCACGGCCCCCTGTCGCGCGCCGAACTCGCCCGCCTCACCGGCCTGTCGGCGCAAACCGTGTCCAACATCGCCGAAGGCCTGCGCGAGGCCGGGCTGCTGCTGGAAGCCCGCCGCCGCACCGGCGGCCGCGGCCAGCCGCCGATCGACCTGGCCATCGACCCGGCCGGCGCTTTTTCCCTGGGCATCTCCTTCGACCACCGGCGCCTGGTCGTGGTGCTGCTCAACCTCGCCGGCGAGGTGCAGGGCCAGATCGAGGTGCCGGTGATCCGCCCCACCCCCGGCGTGGTGTTGCCGCTGATCGAGGCGGCGGCACACGAGCTGCGCGCCCGCACCGCCGTGCCCGCCGACCGGCTCTGGGGCGCCGGCGTCGCCATTCCCGCCCTGGTCTCCGGCGGCGAGCCCACCCGGCTCGGCCCCTCCACCATCCCGGACTGGGACGGCTTCCCCCTCGCGGCCCGCCTGGGCGAGCGCCTCGGCCTGCCCGTGCTGGTGAACAACGACGCCGCCGCCGCCGCCGTGGGCGAGCTGCTGTTCGGCGCCGGCCGCGAGCTGCGGGACTTCTTCTACCTCTATCTCGGCGCCGGGATCGGCGGCGGGCTGGTGCTCAACGGCCGTCCCTATCGCGGGGCGCACGGCCTGGCCGGGGAACTCGGCCACCTCGTGGTGGTGCCGGGCGGCCGCCCCTGTTCCTGCGGCAACCAGGGCTGCCTGGAACGCTACGCCTCCCTGTCCGCCGCGCAGGCCGCCCTGACCGGCACCCCGGAGGGCACGGAGGCCGTGGATCCCGACCAGCTGTCCCGCGCCCTGGCCGCCGGCGACCCGCGCATGCTGCGCTGGCTGGAGGAGGCCGCCACCCACCTCCGCCACGCCGTCGCCAACCTGGAGAACCTGCTCGACCCGCAGGCCACCATCATCGGCGGCAGCATCCCCGACGACCTGCTGGACGCCCTGCTGGCGCGCCTCGACCCCCTGCCGCGCAGCGTCCGCTCCGGCCGCAACACCGGCACGCCCCGCGTCCTCAAGGCCGCCGCCGGGCTGGAAACCCGCGTCCTCGGCGCCGCCTCCCTGGCCATCTTCGACGGCATGGCCCCCGACCCCGCCCTGCTCCTCAAGCGCAGCGCCCCGGACACGACCGCCCGCCCCACCGAAGCCGCCGCCTGACCAGACCGGCCCGGCCGGAACACCGTCCGGGCGTCGATCGGGGCTGGGGATGGGTGCTGATCCGGGGGCTTCGGTTGGGTCCGGGATGTTCCGGCGTTGGCCAGGGGGCGCTGCCCCCTGGACCCCTGCCGGGGAGTTTAAACTCCCCGGACCCCACTTGAGTGCCTCCGGCGGGGGGCGGGTTGGACAGGGCGGTCCACTATGCCGGCCGTCGGTCATCCCGCCCCCGCCGGAGGCACTCATGAGGTCGAGGAGCCTAAGCTCCTCGCGGGGGATCCAAGGGGCAGAGCCCCTTTGGCCACCGCCCGAATACACAGGACCGAACCGCACCATCCGGACCAATACCCCTCCCGCCTCCGACCGACGACCGGACGGGATGTTCGGGTCAGCCGGCCAGCAGGGCGGCCGCGGGTTCGGGGCTGGCCAGGGCGGCGGCGCCGAGCAGGCCGGCGTCGTTGCCGGTTTCGGCCAGCAGGACTTCCACGCGGCCGCGCTGCAGCGGCCAGGTGAAGCGCGGCAGTTGGGCGGCCACGGCGTCGCGCAGCGGCGCGCCGGCCGCGGCGACGCCGCCGCCCAGCAGGCAGGCCTCCAGGTTCAGGGCGCTGACCAGCCCGCCCAGCGCCTGGGCGATGCGGCCGCACACCGCGTCCACCGCCGCGGCGGCCTGCGGATCGGTGCCGAGGCGGGCGAAGAGTTCGGGCAGGGACGGCGGCGTCACGCTGCCACGGTAGGCGTCCAGGAAGGCGCCGGCGCAGGCGAAATGCTCCAGCGTGCCGGGCAGGCCCTGGCGGTTGGGCGGCCCGGCCGCGTCCAGCACCAGGGCGCCCAGCTCCGGCGGCTCGCCCCGGCTGCCCGTGACCACGCGGCCCTCCAGCACCACCGCGCCGCCGACCCCGGTGCCCAGCGTCAGCAGCACGAAGCGTCGGAACCGCGCGCCGGCGCCGTGCCGCAGCTCGCCCACCGCGGCGGCCACGCCGTCGTTGTTCACCGCCACCGGCCGGCCCAGCGACTCCGCCAGCGCGTTCCGCAGGCTGCCCTCGCGCAGCGCCGGCACGTTGTTGCCCCCGTCCAGCAGCTGGCCGCTGCCGGCATCGGTGAAGCCGGGGGTGGACACGCCGATGCGGGACGCGCGCTGCCCGGCGCGGGCTTCCAGGTCGCGGCAGGCGGCGCCGAGGATCGCCACCAGCGCCGGCAGCCCGCCCTCGCGCGGCAGGTCCAGCCGGGCGCGCGCGGCGATGCGCCCGCCCGGCAGCACCAGCCCCAGCTTGATCGCGGTGCCGCCGACGTCGATGCCGATGCGCGCCGTCATGCCGTGGTGGCGAGCTTGATCGACAGTGCCGCGGACAGGCCGGGATAGCGCATCGCTTCCGGCAGCATGCCGCGCCGCCGGGCCAGCGCCACCGCCAGCCACTGGAAGGGCAGGATGGCCGCCAGCGCGTCGAAGGGCGCCGCCGGCCAGCCCGGCTGCGGGCACCAGTCGAAGGCGGTGGGCGAGGGCGACAGGTTCAGCAGCCGCAGCCGCACCCCGCGCTGCGCCATGGCGCCGGCGGTGCGCACGGCCTGCGCCACCTCCGCCGCCTCCGAGACGATCAGCACGCCCAGGGAGCGTTCGGTCATGCCATGCAGCCGCCCGTGCAGCACCTCCTCCGGCTCGAAGGTGGCGGTGGGCAGGCCGGCGATCTCGGCCACCTTCAGCGAGGCTTCCAGCGCGATGCCGCCGAAGCGCCCGCCGCCGGACACCAGCAGGAAATCCACCGCGTCCAGCTCGGCGGCCAGTGCCTCGGCCGGGGCGCGGGTGCCCTCCACCAGCGCACCGAAGCCCGCGGCGTCGAAGCCCGGCAGCGGCGCCGCGCCCAGCCGCGCTCCGACCTCCAGCAGCGCCGCCAGAGTGGCGGTGAAGCCCTTGGTCTTGGGGCCGATCGGCTCGGGGCCCAGCGGCACCACCAGCCGCGGCGCCGGCACCGCGGCGAAGGGGCTGTCGGCCTCGGCGGTGATGGCCAGCGCCGGGCAGCCCGCCGCCAGCGCCGCGCGCAGGGCCGCGACGCTGGTGGTACTGCGGCCGCTCTGGGACAGCACCACGGCCAGCGGCCGAGGACCGGCCACGCGGGGCAGGGCGCGCCCGAAGCTGTCCGGCCCCATCGCCCGCACCCCGGCCTCGCCGCGTGCCGCCAGCAGCCCGGGCAGCACCACGTTCAGCGCGTTGAGCGAGGAGCCGGAGCCCACCAGCCAGATCCCGCCGGCGGTGTCGGGCCGCCAGCCTTCCAGCGCCGCCGCGGCATGGCGCAGCGTGGCGGCGATGCGCTCGGGCTGTTCCCGGATGAAGCCGCTGACCGTCATGCGCCCTGCCCATCATTCGGCCCGGTGTCCCGCGACCCGCGCGGAACCGGGCAGCCTCGCGAAGCCGCGCCGAGGGGTGGCGCGCCCAATTCATCCAATCATTCGATTTAGCGGCGCAGCCGCGTCGGCCACAAGGGGCCCCCGCGGCCGGACCCGGGAAAGGAACCGGGCCGGGCAGGCACCCGCTCAGGCCTCGCCATTCCAGCCCGGCAGATCGCGCCCCAGCACCGGCCGTCCCACCAGCCCGGGGCTGCGACCTTCCCCCGCCGCGTACACGCGCTGCCCGTCGCGCAGCACCAGCTGCACCTGGTCCAGCGCGGCGATGTCGTCCAGCGCATTGCCGCGCACCACCAGCACGTCCGCGGCCTTGCCGGGTTCCAGCGTGCCGACCTCCCCGGCGATGCCGCAAACCTCCGCCGCGGTGCGGGTGGCGGAGAGCAGGATCGCCTCCGGCGTCATGCCGGCGCGCCGCATCAGCGCCATCTCCGTCCCGAAATCCCCCAGCGGGTTGTAGAGCGTGGCGGAATCCGTGCCGAACACGATCCGCACCCCGGCCGCCACGGCGCGCCGGATGCTCTCGAAATGCGGCTCCACCAGCGGCCGCGACTTCTCGATCACGAAAGCGGCCTCGCCGCCCGCCGCGCCGCGCTCGATGATGCGCGGATACACGGAGATGGTGGGGCACAGCGCGACGTTGCGCCGCAGCAGCATCTCGATCGCCGCGTCGTCCAGGAAGACGCCGTGCTCCACCGTGTCCACCCCGGCCTCGACCGCGTTCTTGATGCCCTGGTTGGCCAGCGCGTGCGCCGCCGCGGGCTTGCCGGCATTGTGCGCCTCCTCCACCGCCGCGCGCATCTCGGCCACGCCCAGCTGCACGGAGGTCGGCAGCTCCCCCGGCGTGCCCGCGCCGCCGGTGGCCATCACCTTGATCACGTCGGCCCCGGCCTTGATCTGCTGCCGTGCCGCCTTGCGCACGGCGTCCGGCCCGTCCGCCTCCACGCTGAGATTGGCCCAGCCGTGCCCGGCGGTCATGCAGATCGCCCGCCCGCAGGCCAGCAGCCGCGGTCCCACCGCCCAGCCCGCCGCCAGGGCGCGCTTCAGGCCGAAGATCGCGTCCGTCTGGCACCCGAGGTCGCGGATGGTGGTCACCCCCGCCCGCAGCGCGGACTGCACGTAGTTGGCGCCCCACAGCGCCGCCGCCCCTTCGGACAGGCGCATCATCTGCGCTTCGTGGAAGACGTGGATATGCGTGTCGATCAGCCCGGGCAGCACGGTGCAGCCCGCGGCCTCGATCACCGCCGTGCCGTCCGGCAGCGCGAAGCCCTGGGCCGGGCCGACCCGCCCGATGCGGCCTTGCACAACCTCCACCACCCCCACGGTGCCGCTGGGCAGGGCAGGGGCGCCGAACACCCAGCCGCCCCGGATGAAGACCTGCCGATCCATGCCGCGCCCTCCGGAATACATCCATCGACTGGCTTTATCCTGGGACTCACGCCCGCCCCCGCGCAAGCACCCCGGTCCCGGCGCCACTGCTGCCGGCGCTGGATGCGGGCCGGGCGCCTTCGGTCGTGGCTGGGCGGGCCGGTCGCGGCCAGGGGGGCGCTGCCCTCGCGCATGCCGCCGGGGCGCTGCGAAGTTTCCGGTATTTCCGCCCCGGGCGCTTCCGGGGTGCAGGCCCAGCGCCCCCGCCACAGGCAACACCCGAAACAACCATCCTCCCATCGTGACCAGCACGCGGAACGGTTGAATCTTTGTCCTGGACAAGCCGGGACAACCGACAGTGCTCCTGAGCACCGGGCGAGCCCCTAGAAGCGGGCCCGGTGGACGGCCCCGGGGGCGCCCACCCGGCGACGAACCGCTCCGCCGCAGAACAACGCGACACCGAGGAGAGATGCGTTGAGCGACACGTTGAAGCGCGCCAGGAGGGCCGTCCGGGGCGCCGTGCACAAGGCGCTCAAATCGACCCATTACGGCCGGTCCATCGAGACGCAGTTCCAGGCGATGTATGGCGGCATGGAGGGCGGCATCAACCGGGGCGCAGTCTTCAGGCCCCAGGAAGTCTACACCGCCTTCCGTCACGCCAACATGAACAACGGCAAGGAGAAGCCGTCCCGGGCGGAGGCTGCGGCCAAGACCACGGCCTTTCGCCTCTTTGCCGGGCCCGAGCTGAACATCGTGCTCGCCGGCATCCCGTTCTTCGTGACCTGCGGCGTCGGCGCCGCCATCTCGGCCACCAGAAAGAAGCGCCAGGCCCAGGAAGCGGCGGACCAGGCGGGCTTCTATGTCCCCAAGGGGCCAGCCCCCTTCGGCAAGCTCGACGGCGAGGCGCTGCCCTCCGCCCCCTTCTCGGACAGGTTCCACAAGCTCAAGGACGTGCTCGTCGGCTACGGCATGAAGGCCACCACGGCCCTCAGGCTGGTCAAGGGCGAGTATATGCGCGAGGACCTCGAGGGGGTGCTCGACGAGGCCGACCGCAAGGCGCTCATGGAGTTCCTCATGGACTACGGAGAGCCGGAATAGGCTTCGCCCGCCGCCTGCCGGAACCGGATGCCCGGCAGCCGCAACCGCGCCGGGTGTCCCTGACGGTGCGGCCGGCCGGCCCCGGCATCCCCGCAGCCACCCGGCCCGCACCGCGCACCGCCCGGCCGCCGCCCGCGCTGTCCGGGCGGGGAATCAGGCGCCGGGGCGCCGGCCCAGGCGGTTCTCGAACACCACGAAGAACACGGATTCCCCCGGCGGTGCCGGCAGCACGCGGCCCTGGCTGTCGGCCGGCAGGCGGCGCAGCGCCACCACGTCGCGCACATTGCCGCCGATCGCCTGCACCACCCCGGGCCCGCCGGAGATCACCACGTCACAATGCATCGGCCGGAACTGCCCGGGCTCGCCCAGCCGTTCCGTCCAGCCATAGAGCGGCGAGCGCGAGCGGTCGGCGCAGAGCAGGTCGCCGGGCTGCGGTGCCCGTTCCTCCGGCGCGTGCGGCCGGAAGGGCGCGCCCTCCGGATCGAAGGAGACGCGGGACAGCAGGCTGTCCACATAGGTCGCGTGCGCCGCGGCGGGGGGGAAGTCGCCCTCGCTGACCCCGGCGGAGCGCATCACGAAGGAGATGAAGGCCGCCGACCAGGCGGGATTGGCCCAGAGCGCGATGGCCGGCTCCGGCGCCGGCACCACGCCGCTCTCCTCCAGCGAGGCGATCAGCGCGTCGTGCGTGGTCTGGTGCCGCGTCGCCACCCCCGCGCCTTCCGGCACCGTGTCCCAGTAGCCGAGGATGCGCGAGAAGTTGCCCGGATCGGCCACGGCGCCGCCATCCAGCACGGGCTCCCAGCCCGTCAGCACCAGCTTGCCCCAGCTTTCCCACTCCGCCAGGGCGGCGCCCACCACCCGCTCCCGCAGGTCGCCCGAAGCCCGCAGCGGTGCCGCGGGGGGCGGTGGCGGGGCCGGGGCGGCACAGGCGGCCAGAAGGGCGGGGAGCAGGAAGAGGGCGAAGCGGGAGGGGCGCACGGGCGCGCCATAACCCGAGTTGCCGTATGGCGCATCTCACCCCGGCGGCTCCGGGCGGTCGCAATCGCGCGAGGCGACCGTCCTGCGCCCCTGGCCACGGCGGCACGGCGGGGAAATCTCGCCCTTCACAACCAACCGGGGGGCGTTTCGCGTCTTATTCTCGGAACGGCCACGCGCTTCGCCGGAGCGCCGCCGAGGTTTCCACGCCGGGAGAATAAACGATGACGGCCCGACACTTTCCCCGCTGGCTGATCTGGCTCGGCATCCCCGTGGCGGCGGTGGCGCTGCTGGTCACCTTCTGGAGCTGGGACTGGTTCATCCCGCTGGTGCAGCGCCAAGCCTCGGCGGCGCTGGGCCGCCCCGTCACCATCGCCCACCTGCATGTCCGCCTCGGCCGGGTCACGGAGATCACGGTGGAGGACCTGCGCGTCGCCAACCCCGAGGGCTTCCCCGGTGACCCGCCCTTCGCCCAGGTACCGCGTGCCACGGCACAGCTGGACGTGATGGCCTATTGGCACGACCGCGCCGTGGTGATCCCCTCGATCGAGGTGGAGCGCCCGGCGGTGCAGGTGCTGGCGCTGGAGGACGGGCGCAACAACTACAGCTTCTCCGTGGGCACCCCCGCCGGCGAGAACGCCGCGCCGCAGCAGCCCTCCGCCGCGCCGCGCATCGGCCTGCTGCGCATCCGCGACGGCCAGGCGCACGTCGCCATCCCCAAGCTGCGCGCCGATTTCCAGTTGGCCATCAACACCCGCGAGGAGGACGGCCCCGCCCCCCGCATCGCCGTGGAGGCGAACGGCACCTATGCCGGGCAGCGCATCACCGGCCAGCTGCTGGGCGGCGCCGTGCTGGACCTGCAGAACCAGCAGCGCCCCTGGCCCGTGGCGATGGAGCTGCACAACGGCCCCACCGTCGTGAACCTGGAAGGCACCGTGGCCAACCTGCTGGAACTGCAGGGCGTGGACGTGAGGACCACCCTGGCCGGCCCGGACATGGCGCTGCTGGAACCGCTGACCGGCGTGCCCTTCCCTAAGACCCCCAACTATCGCCTGAACGGCCGGCTGGACTACGCCGACGGCCGCGTCCGCCTGCGCGACTTCGACGGCCGCGTCGGCAGCAGCGACCTGTCGGGCACCATCACCGTCACGACAGGCGGCGAGCGGCCGGACGTCACCGCCGACCTGCGCTCCCGCCGCGTGGACCTCGCCGACCTCGGCGGCTTCATCGGCGAGGAGCCGGGCCGCACCTCCACCCCCGGCCAGACCGCAGCGCAGCGCCGCCAGGTGGCGCGCGAGGAAGCCAGCGCCCGCGTGCTGCCCGACGACCCCATCAACATGCCCAAGCTTACCGGCTCGGACGTGCACCTGAAGTATCGCGGCGAGCGCATCCAGGGCCGCAACATTCCCTTCGACAACCTCAGCGTCGACATGGACATCGTGAACGGGGTGGTGACGCTGCACCCCATCGCGCTCGGGGTCGGCCCCGGCCGCATCGCCGGCGAGATCACCCTGACCCCGCAGCCCGAGGACGCGCTGCGCGCCCGCGCGGACATCCAGTTCCAGCGGCTGGACGTGTCGCGGCTGATGCAGGCCACCGGCACCTTCCAGGGCGCCGGCACGCTGAACGGCCGCGCCCAGATCGAGGGCACCGGCAAGTCGCTGGCCGGCATCCTCGGCACCGGCAACGGCGCGCTGACCATCGCCATGTCGGGCGGCGGCAACCTGTCCGCCCTGCTGGTGGACCTGTCCGGCTTGCGCATCGCCAACTCGCTGCTCAGCTTCTTCAAGCTGCCCGACCGCACCGTGGTGCAGTGCTTCGTGGGCGACTTCGCCCTGCAGCGCGGCGTGCTGAACACCCGCGCCCTGTTCCTGGACACCGAGCCGGTGCTGATCACCGGCAGCGGCAACATCGACCTGCGGCGGGAACGGCTGGACTACCGGCTGGAGAGCGAGTCCAAGCACTTCACCGTGGGCCAGCTGCCCGCCCCGATCACCATCGACGGCACCTTCCGCAACCCTGACATCGGCATCGAGGCGGCGGAGCTGGTCGCGCGCGGGGGTGCCGCGGGCGCGCTGGCGGCGCTGGCGGCGCCGCTGGCTATCCTGCCCACCATCCAGTTCGGCATCGGCGAGGACAATCGCTGCGAGGGCATCGCCCAGCGCGCCCAGCGCGGCGCCCCCGCCCGCAACAGGGCGTCGCAGGGCAACCGCTGATCCCGTCGCACCTCCGGTCTGAGTCGGTGGGAGCAGTAAGCCGGGGGGAAGTATCCCCCCGGACCCCCTTCTATTTTCGGGAGTTTGCAGGTGCGCTGGTGGCCGCGGGGGCTCTTTTACTCATGAAAAAAGGAGGGGGTCCGGGGGAGTTCACTCCCCCGGCCTTCCTTGCCGCACCAGACCAGGGCAGAGGCTCGGCGGCATGAGCCGTAGCACCTGGGGGTTCAGCACGGTCGCGGTTCGGCTCGCCGCCGCGGCGCTGCTGCCGGGCCTGTCCGGCGCCGCCGGTGCGGCGGCCGCACCGGTGTCGGTGCTGCTCCGACCCACCGTTGCGCCGGCAGCGGCATTCCCGGGCACCGCCGTGCCGCCCGGCTTCGGCCCGCCACCCTTCGCGCAGCCGGTTCGCCTGTCCCCCGCCGAGCTGCAGGCGCTGCGCCGCTGGCTCTGCCCCAACGGCGGCGCCCCCGTGCGCGGCGCCCCCGGCCGCTGCGACGGCCGCCCGCGGCGCGGCGTGCCGGGTGGCCTGGGCAGTGGCGGCGGTGGCGGTGGCGACGCGGAGGGCTGGTTCAGCGACCTGCCCCCCGCCCGCGGCGGCCAGATCCCCTGTCCCGAGGGCACCCGCCGCGCCCTGGCCCGCGGCCACAGCGACGTGGTGCGCTGCCTGCCGGGCTGACCCGGCGCGCGCGTCCCGCTCAGCCCCCGAAATACTCCGGCCGGTCGAGGTCGGCCAGCAGCCCGGGCCCTTCCGGCTCCCAGCCCAGCAGCGCCCGGGTGCGCGCGCTGGAGGTCGGCAGGTCCGCCGCCGCGAAGCCGGTGAACCAGCCGAAATGCGCCGCCGCCTCGGCGGGCGGCAGCCCCACCACCGGCACACCCAGGCGGCGGCCGATCACCGCGGCGATGTCGCGAAACGGCACCCCTTCCTCGGCCGCGGCATGGAAGGGTCCGCCCGCCGCGCCGCGCTCGATCGCCTGGCGGAACACCCGCGCCGCATCGAAGCGGTGCACGCCCGGCCAGCGATTGGCGCCCTCGCCGACAAAGGCCGACACGCCTTTCTCCCGCGCCAGCCCGATCAGGTGCGGCACGAAGCCGTGGTCGCCATCCCCGTGCACGGAAGGCGCCAGCCGCACCACGGCAACCCGCACCCCGCGCGCCGCCAGTTCCGCCGCTGCCGCTTCCGAGGCGCGGCGATAGGTGGCGGAAAGCGGGATGGCCGGGTCCGCCTCGGTGGCGGTGCGGCCCGGCGCCACCAGCAGCAGTCCGGAGGTCACCAGCAGCGGGCGCTGCGTGCCTTCCAGCGCCTCCCCCAGCGTCGCGATGGCGCGGCGGTCCAGTTCGCAGTTCTCCGCGAAGCGCGAGAAGTCGTGGTTGAAGGCGGTGTGGATCACGCCGTCGGCGGCCAGCGCGCCCTCGCGCAGGCTCGCGGCGTCCTCCAGCGTGCCGCGCAACACCGCGGCCCCCGCCGCCGCCAGTTCGGCCGCCCCGGACTCGGAACGCGACAGGCCGAGCACTTGATGGCCGGCGGCGATCAGGTCCCGCACCACGGCGGCGCCCACGAACCCGGTCGCGCCGGTGACGAAGATACGCATGAGAAGCAGGCTCCATCGCAACGATGGCAGCCACTGTCGGGGTCCTCACTATCCCGGTAGAGTAGTAACCTTATCATGGTAAGATGGCTACCAGCATGGATGTACCGGTTGCCGGCGCCAACCCGCTCGGCGCCTACCTGAAGGACCGCCGCGCCCGGCTCGACCCCGCGGGTTTCGGCCTGTCCGGCGCGCGCCGCCGCACCCCCGGCCTGCGGCGGGAAGAGGTGGCGCAGCGCGCCTGCATTAGCCCGACCTGGTACACCTGGCTGGAACAGGGCCGCGGCGGCGCGCCCTCGGCCGAGGTGCTGGACCGCATCAGCCGCGCCCTGCTGCTGACGGAGGACGAGCGCGAGCACCTGTTCCTGCTCGGCCTCGGTCGCCCGCCCGGCATCCGCGCCCGCATGGCGGAGGGCGTCACGCCGCGGCTGCAGCGCGTCCTGGACGCGCTGGGCTCCAGCCCCGCCCTGGTGAAGAACGCCGCCTGGGACGTGGTCGCCTGGAACCGCGCCGCCGCCGCCGTGCTGACCGACTACGGCGCCCTGCCGCCCGCTCAGCGCAACGTCCTGCGCCTCGTCTTCCTCGACCCCCAGGTCCGCGCCGCGCAGTCCGACTGGGAGGGCGTCGCGCGCTTCGTGGTGGCGGCCTTCCGCGCGGACGTGGCGCGCGCCGGCGCCGCGGCCACGGTGGCCGCCCTGGTGGAGGAACTGTGCCAGCGCAGCCCGGACTTCGCCGCGATGTGGCGCAGCAACGACGTCCGCTCCCACGGCGAGGGCCTCAAGCAGCTGCGCCACCCCGTGCTCGGCCCGATCGCGATCGAGTACTCGGCCTTCGCCGTAGACGGCCGCCCCGACCTGAGCATGGTGATCTACAACCCCGTCACCCCCGCCGACGCCGAGCGCATCGCCGCCCTGATCGGCCCGGCACCGGCGGCCCCGACGCCCGAACCGATCACCGAGGACCGCTGACCCGGGCCGGGCTCCGGCGTGCCGGGGTGTTCCGTGGTGTTCTGACGTCGGCCAGGGGGCGCCGCCCCCTGGACCCCCGCCGGGGAGTTTAAACTCCCCGGACCCCACTTGAGTGCCTCCGGCGGGGGCGGGTAGGACAACGCTGTCCATTATGACGGCCGTCGGCCATCCCGCCCCCGCCGGAGGCACTCATGAGGTCGAGGAGCCTAAGCTCCTGGCGGGGGTCCCAAGGGGGCAGAGCCCCCTTGGCCCAGGCCCGAACACCACGGACCACCCCGACAGCACGGACCCGGCACGAGGACTGCGCCGCCCGTCAGGGCGCCAGCGGCGACACGCCGAACAGCCGGGGGTGCAGGTGCAGCAGCGCCGCCCAGGCCAGCAGCCCCACCGCGCCGGGAAGCAGCAGTTCCCGCCAGCGCAGCCGGTTCTGGCCGCGCGCCACCGACCCGAAGGGCAGCAGCGAGGTCGCCGCCGCGAAGCCGCGCCAGCCCGCCGGGTCGCGCGCCGCGACCTTGGCATCCAGCGAGGGCATGCCCAGAAGCGCCGTGAGCAGGAAGGCCCCGAAGAACAGCACCGCCGCGCTGTCGCCATTCCCCAGGACGTGCACCGCGCCCCAGATCGCGAAGGCCCAGAGCATGGGGTGGCGGGTGATGCGCAGCACGCCGCGCGGTTCCTGTCCCATCGCGCGCTCGCCGCCCACGGCGGTGGCGTTGGGCGTCAGCAGGCTGCCGGCGAACAGGACAAAGGCCGGCAGCATCAGCACCACCAGCGCCCAGCGCAGCTCCCGCGGCGCGACCCAGAGCGGCGCCGTATCGGCGTTGCGCCAAGCCAGCACCAGCAGCGTGATCGCCACCGCCGAGGCCAGGGAAAAGGCCCCGCGGAAGCCGCCCTCGCCCAGGCGTGCCACCAGCCGCCCGCGTAGCGCGGTGCCGGCCACGCCCACGTGCAGCCCGACCCAAAGCAGGGCCGCGAGGAGGAGAAACATCATGCCCGGCAGCTTGGCGCGCCCGGGGCCAAGCCGGCAACCCGGCCACCCCCGGCGCGGCGCCGGGCGCAGCGCCGAGGCGCGGCGCTGAGGGCCAAGCTGCGGTGCGGCGCTGTAGGCCACGCCCCGACGCCGTAGGCCGCATTGCGGCGCGACGCTGAGGGCCCGGCCGGGGCGCAGCGCTGCAGGCCACGCCGCGGCCGGGCCCTCAACCCGGGCGCCAGCCGCGGTGATAGGGATGGTTGGTGCGGATGCACTGTGCGCGGAACAGCGCCTCGGCCAGCAGCCCGCGCACCAGCAGGTGCGGCCAGGTCAGCCGCCCCAGCGACAGCCGGGTTTCCGCCCGGCCCAGCACCGCCGGGTCCAGCCCCTCCGCCCCGCCGATCACGAAGGCCACGGGCTTGCCCGAGGCCTCCCAGCGGGCGGACAGGGCGGCCAGCTCCTCGCTGTCCGGCATGGTGCCGCCGAGGTCCAGCGCCACCGCCAGCGCCCCCTCGGGCAGGGCGGCCAGGATCGCCTCCGCTTCCCGGCGGCGGATCTCGGCCGCCGCGCCCACGCCTTCCGGCAACTCGCGCAGGGTCAGGGGCGGGCGCAGCCGCGCGTTGTGATGCGCGAACAGGGCCGCTTCCGGCCCCTGGCGGCCGCGCCCGACCGCCAGCAGCAGGGGGGCGCGGGCCGTGTCAGTCCTCCTCCTCGTCGTCCTCGTCGCCGAAGTCGCGGTTTTTGCCGGGGTCCGCGTCGTCGTCGTCGTCCTCCTCGTCCTCGTCCTCGTCGTCTTCGTCGTCCGCGTCATCATCCGCATCCGCATCCGCATCCGCGTCGTCGTCCGGCGCGTCGGCGGAGGCCTCCGTGCCCTCGTCATCCTCCTCCGCCCCGGCCGCCGAGGCCGCCTCGTCCTCGGGCAGCGGGGTGAGGGTGTCGTCCGGGCTGCCATGCGGCGCTTCGGTGGGGTCCTCGGCGGTGGGGCTGTGCGGGCCCCACATGCGTTCCAGCGCGTAGTTCAGCCGCGCTTCCGGCTTGAACAGGTGGATCACCACGTCGCCGGCATCCAGCAGCACCCAGTCGGGCGAGGTTTCGCTGCGGATGCGCTTCACGCCTTCCTTTTCCAGCGCTTCCTCCAGGTGCGTTGCCATCGCCTGGATCTGCCGGTCGGCCAGGCCGGTGGCCACCACCATGCGGTCGGCAAAGGAGGAGCGGGTGGCCACGTCCAGCACCACCACGTTCTCCGCCTTGTCGTCCTCCAGCGAGGCCACGGCCGCGGCCACCAGCCGCTCCAGCACCGGGGCGGTCACCTTGGCGCGCGGCGGCGCTTCCTCGCCGGCCGCCGCCTTGCGCGACCGCGGCTTGCGCGGGGCGGGCAGGGGGGCGTCCAGCTCCAGCTCGGGCTCGCCGGGCTCGGCCGGCGTCACCACCCGGCGCACCCGGGCAGCGGGCACGGCGCGGCTGCCGCGCGCGGCCTCGGCGGTGGCGGCAGCCGCGCGGCCGCGCGGCGCCGGGGCGGCGGGCGCGGCTTTGCCGGCCGTCGGGCGCGCGGCGCGGGCGGCCGGGGCGCGGGCCGGCTCGGCGGCGCGGGATGCCCGGGCGGCGGGGGCCTTGGCGGTGCGGGACGGCGCCTCGGCCGCGCTGCGGGCGGTCCGGCCCGCGGCGGTGCGCGACGGCGGGGCGGCCTCGCCGCGGGACGCCGTGGCGGTGCTGCGGGACGTGGCCGAGGCCGCGCTGCGCGACGTCGCCGCCCCGCTGCGGGACGCCGCGGCCGGCGCCGTGCGGGCGGTGGCCGACCCGGCCCGGGACGCGCTGGCCGACCCGGCGCGGGCCGGCTT
>NZ_JBLLEB010000023.1:0-71277 GCF_047690175.1 Roseomonas sp. BN140053
TCTGGAACGCTTCGCCGCCACTCTCACCCCTGACGTCCACGCCGTGCTTGTGCTGGACCAGGCAGGCTGGCACGGCTCACGGCAGCTCCGCGTGCCCAACAACGTCACCCTGGTGCCCTTGCCGCCCTACGCACCCGAGTTGAACCCGGTCGAGCGCGTCTGGCTTTACCTGCGCGAGCGCTTTCTCTCCCATCGCTTGCTCCACAGCAACGCCGCCATCGTCGACGCCTGCTGCCAAGCCTGGAATGCCCTGACGCCAGATCGCCTCCGCTCCCTCACCAGCTATCCCTGGATTGGAAAAGTCACTTCATAAGCGCGCCGGTATCAGACGCCTGCGCGCTGGGGCAGCGCCTCCGCGGGCGCGGCGCTGTTCTCCCGCAGGAAGGCCGCGATGTCCCCCAGCACCGGTGCCCCGGCCAGGCCCAGGCCGCGCACCGGCGCTGCCAGGGCGGCAATGATGCCGATATGGCCGACGCTGGGGTACTCGATCAGCCGCACCGCGCTGCCCGCTTCCCGCAGCTTGGCCGCCAGTTCGCGCGAACGCTCGGGCGCCACCGTGTCGTCCGTCAGACCGTGCAGCAACAGGGCCGGCGGGGCACCGCGCAGCGCCGCGTCGTCGGGCGGCGTGACCCGGGCCTGGCCGCCGGGCTGCGCGGCAAAAAGGGCGACGTGCTCGGGCTCCTCGGGCTGGAACTCGTAGGGCCCGGCGAGGCCGATCAGCCCGCGTAGGCTGTTCCGCCCTTCCAACCCCAGCCAGCGCGGATCGGTGGCCAGCGCGGCGGCGGTGAAAGCGCCGGCGGAATGGCCCATCAGGAAGATCGGGCGCCCCGCGGCCGGCCCGTTCCGCAGGAAGCGTACGGCATCCGCGCCGTCCCCGACGAAATCCGGCCAGCGGACCTCGGGGAAGAGGCGGTAATCCGGCACGGCCACGACGCAGCCCAGCGTGGTCAGCGCCTGGGCAGCGAAAAGAAAGTCCTCCTTGGCGCCGTTGCGCCAGCCGCCGCCGAAGAAGAACACCAGCAGCGGCGCCTCGGGGGCGACGCCGTCGGGGGTGTAAAGGTCCAGCGTCCCGCGCGGCCCCGGGCGGAAGGCGATGCTCCGTTGCAGTGCGTAGCCGGAGCCGGGTGTCAGCGCATTGGCGAGGCCGGTGGGGGAGCAGCCCGCCAGGAGTGGCGCGAGGAAGGGCAGTCGGGCGAGAGCGCGGCGGGACAGGGTCATCCCCCCGC
This sequence comes from Roseomonas sp. BN140053, assembly GCF_047690175.1. Taxonomy (NCBI): domain Bacteria; kingdom Pseudomonadati; phylum Pseudomonadota; class Alphaproteobacteria; order Acetobacterales; family Roseomonadaceae; genus Roseomonas; species Roseomonas sp. BN140053. The sequence goes on from NZ_JBLLEB010000023.1 coordinate 1,227, forward strand.
CAACGATCCCGCCCGGCCCGACGTTGCCCCGCCGCGCTACTCCACCGTGTTCCGCAGGAGATCCCCGCCCGGCCCGTTCCGCCCATCCTGCGGGCAAGGGCTACACCTGCCCTTTCGCCCTTCCACGCGAGCGGCCGGCTCCGTGCGCCCTGGTGGAGCATCCTTCATGCGGGTGGCGCGTCCGCTTCCAGGGCTGCCCGCACCTCCCGCAGCGCCGCGCGCTGTTCCGCGCTGGCCTCCGGCGCGCGCAGGTCCAGGGCTTCCAGCGTCGCGAGCAGCGCTTCCGCCACCAGCAGCCGGGCCAGCCACTTGCGGTCCGCCGGCACCACGAACCAGGGCGCCTCCGGCGTCGCGGTGGCGCGGATCGCGGCCTCGTAGGCGTCCTGGTAATCGCCCCAGCGCTCGCGGTCGCGCACGTCGGAGGGTTGCAGCTTCCAGTTCTTGTCCGGCTCGTCGATGCGCGCCAGGAAGCGCTGCCGCTGCTCCTCCTTGCCGAGGTGGAGAAAGAACTTCAGCACGATCACGCCCTGGCGGCCGAGGTAGCGCTCGAAGGCCGCGATATCCTCCAGCCGCTCGTCCCAGATGGCCTTGCTCACCCGCTCCGGCGGCAGCTTCTGCGCCTGCAGGATTTCGGGATGCACGCGCGCGGCCAGCACCTCCTCGTACCAGGAGCGGTTGTGGATGCCGATGCGGCCGCGCTGCGGCAGGTGCAGCACGTGGCGCCACAGGAAGTCGTGGTCCTTTTCCACCCCGGACGGCGCGGCGAAGGATTCCACCTGGCAGCCGGCCGGGTTGAGGCCGGAAAAGACGTGCTTGATGGCGCCGTCCTTGCCGCCGGCATCCATCGCCTGGAACAGGCAGAGCACGGCCCAGCGGTCGGTAGTGAAGAGCCTTTCGTGCAGGGCCGAAAGCCGTTCCACCCCGCCGCGCAGCCATTCCTCCGCGGAGCGCTTGTCGAGGTCGAGGTCGCCCTTCTCGTCGGTCGCGTGGTCGGCGAGGCGGAACTTCTTGCCCGACGTGACCCGGCAGCGCGCCAGGAGGTTTCGCAGGTCGTCTCGGGTGGTCATGCGGGCACGGTCTCCGGTTCGGGCCGGCGGAGGCAATGGCGGCCGGCACCGGACGGCAACGCCCGGGGTGGCCGCGCGTCACGGCCGCGGCTTCGCGCGGAGGGCTGGGGTGTGCGGCCTGCTTCCGGCAGGGGCCGTGCCGGTGGCCCGGGAGGGAGAAGGTGTTCTCCCTCCCGTAGCCCTCCCTCATCCCTTTTCGGGAGTTGCCGGGGCAGGCTGACACGCGGGACGCTGCACGGCCGGGCCATTCACCCGCTGTCAGGGCGCCCAGGGCCGCCGTCGCCGGAGGGCTCGGCCCTCCTCGCCGCCCGGCTGCGGCAGCCCCCCGAAAAAAGATGAGGGGGAGGGTTCGGGAGGGGGAGAATTCCTTCTTCCCCTCCCGAGACGCAGCACCGGTCAAGCCGACCGCATCAGGGCAGGTCGAGGCGGATCGAGACCGGGCAATGGTCGGACAGGCGGGCGCGCCATTCCGGCTCGCGCTCGGCGTAGACCAGGACGCGCAGGCTGTCGGGCACCAGCCAGCCGCGCGCCGCGCCGCCCAGCAGCAGGTGGTCGATAAAGGGCCGCCCGCCCCAGCAGGGGTTGGACACGCCCGCCGTGGCGCGCAGCAGCGGCGCCTGCTGCGTCAGCACCGCCAGGAAAGGCTCGCGGCGCCGGTCCATGCGGCGGTTGAAGTCGCCCAGCACGACGAAGGGTACGCCTTCCTCGCGGCGCTGGGCGATCCAGCCGGCCACCACGCCCGCCTGCTCGCCCAAACCGTCGCATTCGCGCGAGCCGGACAGGGCTTCCTGCCGGCAGCCGCTGACGAGGTGCAGCGCCAGCAGGCGCAGCCGGCTGGTGCCGGCCTGCAGCGTCACGTCCACGCCGCGGCGCAGGCTGCGGCGTGCGCCCGGGCGCAGGTCCAGCCCCAGGAGGTCGGGCTCCTGTACCGCCCGCAGCCCCCGCCGCACGGCGATGCCCACGCGCTGCACGTCGCTCTCGGCCGGGAAGAAGACCTGCCAGTCCGCGGGGTCCAGGATCAGCGCCGCGGCTTCCGGCCCGTCCACCTCCTGCAGTGCCAGCACGTCGGGGGCGAGCCGGCGGGCATAGTCGCGCAGCCGCGCGAGGTCGTCGGCCGAGCGACCCGCCACATCCGCCGGCAGGTCGGGATGGCCCGGTGGCTTGGCGGTCAGCCAGTTCATGTTCCAGGTGGCGAGCTTGATCACCTCCGCCCGGGCAGGCAGGGCGAGCAGGAACAGGGCGAGGAGCAGGCGGAGCATGCGGGAGGAAGCTACAGCAGCCCCGCTGCCCGGTCGCCCGGCAGCGTCGTGCGGCCGGCGCTGCGGCTACAACAGCGCCGGCGCCGCTTCCCGGCCGGTGGGCGCCGCGAGCTCCGCCAGGGGCCGTGCGCCGCAGCCGAGCAGGCGGTCCGCCAGGGCGTCCAGCTCGGCAGGGTCGCGCGTGGGGTCCTCCGGGTCGCCGCGTGGCACCCAGATCACCGTTTCGTAGCGGGCGCGGGTCAGCAGCACGCGGTGGGTGTTGCGGATGAAGCGCTGCTCGGCGGGGTGGCGCACGGCCTGCCAGGCGGTGCCGACGAAGCGGCGTGCCCGCCAGCCCGCGCCCGCCGGCAGGAAGTCGCCGCCCCAGGCGAGGCCGGCCACGTCCAGTTCCAGCCCTTGGCAGGCATATTCGGTGGCGGCGGCTTCCAGCGCGTCGGAGGCGCGCACATCCGGCCAGCGGCGCAGGAACCAGTCCGGCACGGCGTCGCCCGTCACCTCCTCGCCCAGGCCGTCCGCGCGCAGGCGACGGTTGCCGGCGCTGCGTAGGAGGCCGGCGCGACGCTCCCCGCGCGCCAGGGCGCGCAGCCCCTGGCGCAGCGCGGAAAGGTCGCGGCACAGCAGGAAGGGCAGCGTGCCCGCGGCCGCTTCCGCGATGCGGCGGGCTTCGGCGAAGCGGCCGTCCAGCAGCGCCTCCACCCAGGGGGCTGCCTCGGCGGAGCGGACGGCGCGGATCGGCACCCGCAGATCCAGCGCCGGGTCCAGCGCCAGCCAGGGCACCGGCCCCGCCGCCAGGCGGCCGGCCGGATCGGCCGCAGTCAGCACGCCCGGGGCCGCCACCGCGCGCCAGCGGCGGTCGGCGGCGAGGCAGCGGCCCCATTCCGCCAGCCCCGCCTCCCCGGTGTTGATCTCCTGTCCGCCGCCGATCAGCGCCACGATGGCCGACCATCCGGCGGGACGCGCCATGATCTCCAGCGCGTGCGCCGGCTCGCTGGTGGTGAGCACGGCCTTGCGGTTCTGCGTGTCGCGCGTGGCCTGCCGGGCGTCCCAGGCGCGCTGCGCCTCGTCGAACACGATCATACGCTCCGGCGGCGCGGCGCCGGTTGGGTCGGTGGCGTGCTGCGCCAGGAAATTGTGCACGTTCTGCAGGGCGGCCTTCACGCGGCGCTCGGCTTCCGCCCGGCCGCATTCGCCGCGCGCCATGGCGTCGCGCGCCAGGGCGGCGCGCAGCACCGCCACCAGCGGCGTGTTGCCGGTCAGGAAGGCGGCGCCCTCGTGCCGCGCCGGGCCGAACACCGCGTGCAGCCCGCACAGCGTCTTGCCGGCCCCGGGGATGCCGGACACGAACACCACCACCCGCGCCGAGTCCCGGCGCGCCGCTGCCACCGCCGCGGCGATCGCCGCCGCCGTGCGGGTCAGGTTGCCGGCATCGGCCCGCGCCGCGGCGATCTCCGCCACTCCGTTGCGGGCGAAGAGCATGGTGGCGGCCTCGATCATCGTCGGCACCGGGCGGTACGGGGCGGCGAGCCAGGCAGCCGCGTCCAGCGGCGTCGCGGGCACTGGCAGGGCTTCCCCCAGCCAGCGCAGCAGCGGCAGCAGCGTCCGCGGTGTGGCGCGCAGCGGCGGCACCACGCCGTGCCAGAACAGCGGCGGCTGGGCCGCGGGAGGATCGGGCGCCAGGGCCGAAACCACCAGCGGCACGATCGGGTGCGACCGGCTGCCGGCGTGGAAGTCGCGCAGGTCCAGCGCGTAATCCTCGGCCTGCCGCAGCGCCTGCGGGGCGAAACCCTCGCCCTTGAACTCCAGCACCAGGATGGCGCGGTCGCACAGCACCACGGCGTCGATGCGCTTTTCCAGGCGCAGCAACTCGAACTCGAAGGCGAGGACCCAGCCTTCCCCGCCGCAGGCCGCCACCGCCTCCCGCAGCAGGGCGGCACTGTTTTCCCATGCGGCGAGCTGGGCATGGGTGCCGCTGAAGCCGCGCCGGGTCTGGGCCGCGGCGAGGCGGGCGGCGAGGTCGGCGGGGGAGGTGCGCAGCAGCTCGGCACCGCTGCAATGGAACCAGGCTTTCACGCGGCTGGCCGGGGTGCGGCGCCGATGGGCATCCGACGATAGCGCCTTCCCGGCGCTGCCCGAACCGCGGCGCAGGGCCGGGACGGCGCGCGCCCAGGGGCGGAGCTTGGCAGGGGCATCGGGCCGACATACCGAGTCGGCGGCTGCGGCAACGCTGCGCAAGCCCTTCCCCGGCCCGGGAGCAGGCATCCAGCAGATGAACCAACTCCACCGGGGGACGTGTGGTCCGCCAATGAAAACGACTGCTGAGGAGTTATCACGAAAATGTTTTCTCCTTTTTGGAGAAACAATGAAGAATCATCAACTCATGGTAGTGTTCGACCAGCAGCATCCCTGATATCCTCGAAGAATATCGAACTGGTTGCATATAGCGAAATCGTGAGTGAAACTTACGTCTTCCGGTAGAAACCAGCAGGAAGCGAGGCTCGCCTATGCCCGATGGTCTTATGCGTCCCGCCGACAGCAGTGACGCCGATCCACAACCGGTTCCGGTTCCCGCGGCGCCAGCCACCGGCAGCGCGGCGACGCTGCCCCAGGTGCGCCCGTCGCGCCGCCTCAGCGACAAGGTGCTCCTCGCCTTTCACCAGGCCTGCGACGAGGGCCGCCTCGACTTCGCCCGCAAGCTGCTCATCCTGGCCGAGGAGCTGCTGGACAAGTCTTCTACCCTGCCCGGCGCGAACTGGCGGGCCGAGCACGAGCGGCGCCGGGCCACGGACACGCTGGTGGCCGCGCATGAGCGCCTGTGGGAGCTGCGCCACGCCGAAGGCGCTTCGAGCCGGGGCGCCTGGAACTACGCTATCTCCGACTGACGCAGCTGGCGGCGTATTCGCCGCGGCGGCGCCTGCCGGCATCCCGGCCTCCTTTCGCGGCTCACACCGCGGCGCGGCGTCCCGGCCAGGTGGCCAGCAGCACGCTGCCCAACATCAGCACGAAGCCGATCCCGTGCGCGGCGGTGAAGCGCTCGCCGAGAAAGGCCACGGCCGTCAGTGCCGCCGCGGCGGGCAGAAAGGCGGTGAAGACGCCGGCGACGCTGGCGGGGGCGCGGGCGAGCCCGGCATACCACAGCAGCAGGCACAGCACGCTGGCGGTCAGGGCATGGAACACCAGCAGCGCCGCCAGATCGGGTGCCGCCAGCGCGGCGGCCGCCCCGGCCCAGGGCAGCCAGAGCGGCAGCAGCAGCAGCGCGGAGAAGCCCTGCATCCACAGCGACGCGGTCAGCACCGGCGCCTGCCCCGCCACCCGCTTGGCCAGCAGGGCATAGGCGGCCTCGCCGCACACCGCCAGGAACACCAACGCGTTGCCCGCCGCGGTGCCGCCCGCGCCGGGCGCCGCGCGCGCCAGAGTCACGGCGCCGATCCCGCCCGCCGCCAGCAGCGCCGCCGCCCAGCCGCGGGCGGACAGCCGTTCCCGCAGCCACCACGCCGAGCCCAGCGCCACCACGGCCGGGATGGTGGCCAGCACCAGGCCGCCTTCCAGCGCCGAGGTCAGGCGCAGGCCCAGCAGCAGCGCGGCGTTGTAGAGCACGGTGCCTAGCAGCGCCTGCCAGAACAGGTTCCAGCGCACCGTCGGCGACGGCAGCACGGCGCCGTCGCGCCACAGCGCCAGGGGCAGCAGCACCGCCACCGCCAGCAGGCAGCGCAGCCCGGCCACCATGGCGATGGGCAGCGCCGCGGCCAGGGTCTTGGCGGCGGCCACGTTGACCCCGACCAGCGCCATGGAGGCGGCGAGCTGCGCGTAGGCGGTCAGCATGCGGCGCGCCTTTCGTGGATCGGCCGGGGTGTTCCAGTGGGGGACGACAGGCCGGGGGGAAGTATCCCCCCGGCCCCCCTTCTATTTTCGGGAGTTTCGGGCGCGCCGGTGGGACCGGGGGCTCTTTTACTCCCGAAAGAAGGAGGGGGTCCGGGGGAGTTCACTCCCCCGGCCTTCCCTGCCCCCTCGTCTCAGTCTTCCGCGTCGCGGCGGAAGGGCGAGGATTCCGCCAGGTCGGCCATCTCGGCCTCCATCGCCGGGCGCTCGCGTTCCAGGAAATCGGCCACGGCGCGGCGCAGGCCGGGATGGGCGATCCAGTGCGCGGAATAGGTCGGCTGCGGCAGGTAGCCGCGCTGGATCTTGTGCTCGCCCTGGGCGCCGGCCTCGACCCGCGGCAGCTTGTGGGCGATCGCGAAGTCCATGGCCTGGTAGTAGCAGAGCTCGAAATGCAGGAAGGGCGCTTCCACCAGGGAGCCCCAGTTGCGGCCATACAGCGCGTCGCGGCCCATCAGGTTCAGGGCGCCGGCCACCGGCTCGCCGTCGCGCTCGGCCACCATCAGCACCACGCGGTCGCCCAGCCGTTCCGACAGCAGCGGCCAGAAGCGGGCGGTGATGTAGGCGCTGCCCCATTTGCGGTCGACGGTGTGCATGTAGCAGCGGTGGAAGGTCTTCCAGTGCTTCTCCGTGATCTCCGCCCCGCGCAGGGCGCGGAAGGAAAGGCCGGCGGACTGGGCGTCGCGGCGTTCGCGACGCAGCGTCTTGCGCTTGCGGGAACTCAGGGCGCCGAGGAAATCGTCGAAGCTGCCGTAGCCCGGGTTCTGCCAGTGGAACTGGGTGCCGAGTCGCTGCAGCCAGCCGCCCTCGCACAGCGCCTCCCATTCCTCCTTGCGGCAGAAGGTGACGTGGCAGGAGGACAGGTCCAGCTGCTCCGTGGCTTGGCGCAGCGCGTCGCCCAGGGCGCCGGGCGGCACGCCGGAACCGGGACGCACCAGCAGACGCGGGCCGGGGACGGGCGAGAAGGGCACGGACACCTGGAGCTTGGGGTAGTACTGGCCGCCCGCCTGCTCGAAGGCGCGGGCCCAGCCCCAGTCGAAGACGTACTCGCCGTAGGAGTGGCTCTTGGCGTAGGCTGGGGCGGCGGCCACCAGCGTGCCGGCGGCATCGCGCAGGGCGGCGTGCTGCGGCAGCCAGCCGGTTTTCGGCCCGGCCGAGCCGCTATCCTCCAGCGCGGACAGGAAGGCGTGGCTGAGGAAGGGGTTGTCGTCCCCGGCGCAGCTATCCCATTCGGCGGCGGGAATGCCGCCGATCCGGTTGTGCAGCGTCAGGGTGAATTCGGCGGCACCGTCGGGCATGCGGGTCAATGTGCGGTGCAGCGAAGCCGGCGCAAGCCGCCCCGGGCCCGCCGCCCCGTCACGCCACCTCGAAGATCGCCTCGACCTCCACCGCCGCGTCGCCCGGCAGGGCGGGCACGCCGATGGTGGAGCGGGCGTGGCGGCCGGCCTCCCCGAACACCGCCACCGCGAGGTCGGAGGCGCCGTTCATGGCCATCGCCATGGCGGTGAATTCCGGCAGGCAGGCGATGAAGCCGCCCAGCCGCACCACCCGCACCACGCGGTCGAGGTCGCCGTCCAGCGCCGCCTTGGCCTGGGCCAGCACGTTGACCAGGCAGAGCTGCGCCGCCGCCTGCGCGTCGTCCATGCCGACCCCGGCGCCGAGCTTGCCGGTATAGGCGATCACCCCGTCGCGCATCGGCACCTGGCCCGACACCACCAGCAGGTTGCCGGTGCGGACGGTGGGCACGTAGTTCGCGATGGGCTTGGCGGCCACGGGCAGCGTCAGCCCCAACTCCTGCAGGCGGGCGTCGATTCGTCCGGGCATCGGGGGGGTCTCCTGGGAAACGGGGTGGCGGGGCTGCTGGAACAGGGCAGGCCGGGGGGAGGTATCCCCCCGGACCCCCTTCTATTTTCGGGAGTTTTGGGGAGCGCCGGTGGAGCCGGGCGCACCTCTACTCCCGAAAAAAGGAGGGGGTCTGGGGGAGTTCACTCCCCCGGCCTTCCTCAGCCCACCAGCCGCAGGTTGCGCCGCCGCGCCTTGGGCCCGGCGGGGGCGTCGAGCGGCAGCAGCGCCTGCTGCTCGGCCGGCGCGCCCAGCCCGTCCAGCCCGTGCTCCTCCTCGGCCGGGTCCGGCAGGGCGGGGCCGTCGAGGTGCTCGATGGCCAGGCGGCGGAAGGCCCAGTCCAGCACGGAGGTCGCCCGGCGGATGCGCGGGTCGCCGTCCACCGCCCCGGCCGGGCCGAAGCGGGTATAGGCGTGCAGCTGCACGAACTCGGCCAGCGGCACCCCGCGGGCGAGGCCGAGCGACACCGACTGGCACAGCCCTTCCAGCACGCCGCGGAAGGCCGCGCCGTCCTTGGCCAGGGCCAGCGACAGGTCGGCCAGGGAGCCGTCCGCGTGCTCGGACGTGCGCAGCGTCACGCGGTGGCCGCCGATGCTGACCTTCCACACCTGCCCGCGCGCGGCGCGGGGCGCTGCCGGCAGCGGGGCGGGCTGCGGCGCGGCCGGGGTGGCGGCGGGGGCCGGCGCCTCGGCCTGCAGGAAAGGCAGCACGACCGCCTGCATGGCGGCGCGCGCTTCCGGGCCGCGCGGGGCGAGCAGGCGGGCGGCGCGGCTGCCGGCCCGCAGCGCCGCGGCGGTGGGGCGTTCCCCGCCCTCGGCATCCGGGCGGGTCGGGCCGGCGGCGGGGGCGAGGCCCGCGGATTCCGCGCCCAGCAGCGCGTCCACCGCGTCGGCGGGGCACAAGGCCAGCACCGCCTCGTGCCGCAGGCCGGGCGCGCCGGCGGCGAGGTCCAGCGCCGCGCGGGCGGCGGCGGCCAGGCCGGGCACGGCGGTGATCCCGGGCGGGGCGGGCCAGTTCAGGCAGAGCGGCACCCGTTCGCCCAGGGCCGCGGCGCATTCGCCGCTGGCGGCCTCGGCGGCGCCGCGGGTCAGCGCGGCGATGGCGGCGGCCACGTCGCGCGCTTCGGCCGAGTCGTAGTCCAGTTGCAGCCCGGCCAGCAGCCCGGCGAGGTCGGTGAAGCCCAGCCGCAGCCGGCGGGCGCGGCCGTTGCCCAGCCCTTCCAGCGCCAGCACGCCCATCCGCACCGCCTCGGCGTAGCCGGCCGAGTCGAAGCCGCCCTCCCCGTCCAGGAAGGCGGGCAGGCACAGGGTGAAGCGCGGCTCGGCCTCGGCCTCGCCGGCCCAGAAGGGGGCGCCCGCGGCGCCGCGGCGGGCCAGGATCAGCGCGCGCAGCCCCTCCGCCAGCCAGGCGGCGTTGGCGGCCGAGAGCAGGCCCAGCTCGCGCCCGGCGGCGGCGGCCCGGCTGATCCAGCCCTCCGCCAGGGCGGGTAAGGACACGGGACGGCTGCCAGGCGCCAGCGCGGCCAGGGCGTCCGCCGCGTCGCCGTCCCAGGTGGCGGGCAGCGCCACGGCGCGGCCCGGCGCGTCGGGGTCGGCGTGGCCGCGGGTGCGGCGCAGCGTCAGGTCAGCCCACACGGTGTCGTCCAGCCTCGGCATGCCCGGCAGTCTAGGACGGGCCTGCCGGCGGGTGAAGTCAGCATGTTGCGATGAATGACCGCGCGGGCCACCAGATGCGGTGGTTTTGCCGCTCCCTTTCACCGGCGGTCCTCGCATGCCATATCGCGGCTTCGAGGAGCCCCCGCGCCCATGCCTTTTCTGATGCGCCTGCTCTCCGGCCTGAAGGGCCGTCGGGTCGGCACCGACCGCTTCGGCAACATTTATTTCGAGACCCGCAACGTCCAGCCGGGCTTCGGCCACACGCGCCGCTGGGTGGTCTATGCCGGCACCGCCGAGGCCACCAACGTGCCGCCGGAATGGCACGGCTGGCTGCACCACGCCACCGAGACGCCGCAGGACGAGAACCACCGCTACCCCTGGCAGCTCGAGCACCGGCCCAACGCCACCGGCACCGCCCTGGCCTACCGTCCCTCCGGCCACGACTACGAGGGCGGCGAGCGCAAGCGCACGGCCGGCGACTACGAAGCCTGGACCCCCGGTTCGTGAGCGTTCGCATGAGGGCGGCCGCGTGAAGGGCCGCAGCGTCGCCGAGCTGCTGGCGGGCATCGTGGTGCTGCTGATCGCCGCGGTGTTCCTGGTCTACGCCGTCACCAATTCGGGCCGCGCCAGCGGGTCGAACAGCGGCCTGCAGCTGCGCGCCAAGTTCGACCGCATCGACGGCCTGGCGCCCGGGGCGGACGTGCGGATCGCGGGCGTGCGGGTGGGCAGCGTGTCCGACCAGCGGATCGACCCCAACACCTTCCTGGCCGTGCTGACCCTGCAGGTGGATGGCGGGCTGAAGCTGCCCGACGACACCTCGGCCGAGATCACCTCCGAAGGGCTGTTGGGCGGCAAGTACGTCGCGCTGGTGCCCGGCGGCGGCGAGCGGATGCTGGCCAATGGCGGCGAGATCCAGATCACCCAGTCCTCGGTGAGCCTGGAAAGCCTGCTGGGCCGCTTCATCTTCTCCGTCACCCAGATGGCGGGCAACAAGCCCAGCGAGGGCGAGCAGCCCGCCGCCGGCGCTTCCCCTGCCCCGGCGGCGCGGCCGTGAGCCTGCAGCCGCCCGCCAGCTGGCCGGGCGCCGACGGGGCGCCCCTGTCCTGCCGCGAGAAGCTGAAGATGCTGGCCGAGAACCACGCCGAGGCCGCGCAGGTGCTGCGCGACGCCTTCGAGGACGCGGTGCTGATGGGCGTGGACGAGGCCGCCATGCGCGCCATCCTGCGCGACCTGGTGGACGCGCTGCCCAGCCCGCGCCGGCAGGCGGCGTGACCCGCGCGCTTCCCGTCGCCCTGCTGCTGGGGGGCCTGGGCCTGGCGCTGCTGCCGCAGGCGGCGCTGGCGCAGGAATGGGTGCCGGCGCAGCACGCGCAGCTGCAGGCGCTGGACAAGGTCACGGCGCGGGTCACCGTGCTGCAGGCCGATGTCGGCCGCCCCGTGCAGTTCGGCACGCTGAACATCACCGTGCGCGCCTGCAACGCCCGCCCGCCGGACGAGGTGCCGGATGCCGCGGCCTATCTGGAAATCAAGGATGGGCTGGCCGGCCCCAACGCCTCGCCGGTGTTCCGCGGCTGGATGCTGGCCAATACCCCAGCCGCCAACATGCTGCAGCACCCGGTCTACGACCTGCGCATCCTGGAATGCCGGTGAGGGCTTGATGCCCTGACCGTGGCCAAGGGGGCTCTGCCCCCTTGGGACCCCCGCGAGGAGCTTAGGCTCCTCGACCTCATGAGTGCCTCCGGCGGGGGCGGGTTGGCCGACGGTGCCCGCCATGACTGGCGTGGATCATCCCGCCCCCGCCGGAGGCACTCAACGTGGGGTCCGGGGAGTTTAAACTCCCCGGCGGAGGTCCAGGAGGCAGAGCCTCCTGGCCACGCTCCGGTCGTCAGTTCTTCGCCTTGTCCACCAGGGCGCCCTTGGTGATCCAGGGCATCATGGAGCGCAGCTTCTCACCGACCTCCTCGATCGGGTGGGCGGCGAGGCGGCGGCGAGTGGCCTTGAAGGAGGCCTGGTTGACCTTGTTCTCCAGCATCCAGTCGCGGGTGAACTTGCCGGTCTGGATGTCATCCAGCACGCGCTTCATCTCGGCCTTGGTTTCGGGCGTGATGATGCGGGGGCCGGTGACGTACTCGCCGTACTCGGCGGTGTTGGAGATCGAGTAGTTCATGTTGGCGATGCCGCCCTCGTAGATGAGGTCGACGATCAGCTTCACCTCGTGCAGGCACTCGAAATACGCCATCTCGGGGGCGTAGCCCGCCTCGCACAGCGTCTCGAACCCGGCCTTGATCAGTTCCACCAAGCCGCCGCACAGGACCGCCTGCTCGCCGAACAGGTCGGTCTCGCATTCCTCCTTGAAGGTGGTCTCGATGATGCCGGAACGGCCGCCGCCCACGGCGGAGGCGTAGGAGAGCGCGATCTCCAGCGCGTTGCCGGAGGGATTCTGGTGCACCGCCACCAAGCAGGGCACGCCGCCGCCCTTCTGGTACTCGCCGCGCACGGTGTGGCCGGGGCCCTTGGGCGCGATCATGAAGACGTCGATGTCGGGCCGCGGCTCGATCAGGTTGAAGTGCACGTTGAGGCCGTGCGCGAAGGCCAGGGCGGCGCCTTCCTGCAGGTTGTGGTGCAGCTGCTCGCGGTACAGGTCGCCCTGGATCTCGTCGGGGGTGAGCACCATCACCACGTCCGCCCACTTGGCGGCGTCGGCGGGGGGGAGGACCTTGAAGCCCGCGGCCTCGGCCTTGTTGGCGGAGGCGCCAGGGCGCAGGCCGATCACGATGTCCTTGACGCCGGAATCGCGCATGTTCTGCGCGTGGGCATGGCCCTGGCTGCCGAAGCCGATCACCGCGACCTTGCGGGCCTTGATCAGGTTCACGTCCGCGTCGCGGTCGTAGTAAACGCGCATGGGGTGTTTCCTTCTATGGAAGTGGGACGATCTGCAGGTCCTGCTGCACGTAGCGGTACAGCTGGCACTGCGGCTCCGCGGTATCGAGCATGGCCGTGAAGCGCTCGCACCAGCTGTCGAAGGTGTAGAGATCCACCCTCGCCGACAGTTCTTCCCGCCGCCGGGACCAGTCGGCCTGGCGCTGCGGGGTGTTGATCTCGCTCCGGCGCCCGAAGATCAGGATGGCGCTCCGGCCGATGGGCTGGTTCGCGATGTTCAGCCGGCGGTGCGCCGCCATGGCCAGCGGCCCGGCGGGGTTGATGATCTCGGCATGCGCGTCGAGCCAGCGCTGCGCCTGGTTGACGGCCTGGTTGAACTCGGCCGTGAACTCGTCGGCCTGCGTGAAGATGCGCTTGCTCGGGCGCTCGATCTCCACCAGCACCAGGGTGTTCCTGCCCGAACGCTCCCAGAGATAGGCGAAATCGGGCTTGCGCCTGGTTTCCAGCTCGAACTGCCGGATCACGCCGTTGCCCGGCGAATGGTCGGTGGGGCGGCGCGCCAGCCAGGGGTGGCGCTCCATGAAGGCCTGGAAGTCGCTCTCGGCCAGCGCCTCATCGTCGATGAGCGTCTGGAACTCCGCCATGCGGTCGCGCACTGTCACCGTGGAACGCCCAATCTGCGGCAGCCGGGACTGCGGGGTCAGGCCGCCAGGGCGCGCGTGCCGCGCGCGATGGCGACGGCGCCGGTGCGGCTGACCTCGGCCAGGCCGAGCGGGCGCATCAGCGCGATGAAAGCGTCGATCTTGTCGGCCGAGCCGGTCATCTCGAACACCGCGCTCTCGGGGGTGGCGTCCACCACCCGGGCGCGGAACGCGTCGGCGAGGCGCAGCGCCTCCATGCGGTTCTCGCCGCGGCCGACCACCTTGATCAGCGCCAGCTCGCGCACGAGGTGCGGGCCTTCCAGCCCGAGGTCGGACACGCGGTGCACGGGCACCAGCCGGTCGAGCTGCGCCTTGATCTGCTCGATCACCATGTCGGTGCCCGTGGTGACCACGGTGATGCGCGACAGGCGCTTCTCGTCGTCAACCGGGGCGACGGTCAGGCTCTCGATGTTGTAGCCGCGGCCGGAAAACAGGCCGATCACGCGCGCCAGCACGCCGGCCTCGTTCTCCACCAGCACCGCCACGGTGGCGGTGCGCTGCGTCAGGTCAGTGTTGGAAGGCATGGGACTGGAGCTTTCTCATAGAACAGATCAGCCACGCTTCTTGTCGAAGCTATCAAACCCATTCTCTGCAATATACTTAGCATCCTCTGTCATCGAGGACACAGAGTTCGTAAAGCGATAATCGTAACGTCTTGAGCTAGCGAGTGATCCAAGATCCGCTTGCTCTCTTTTCTGTCTAGCGGCGTGGATTAGAGCCCGCTCTCTCGCGCGCCTCTCCTTCGCGGCCCTCGCCAGCGCTCTAGCTTCTGCGTCCTTCTTCCGCCGCGAGAAGGCCGCTTCTAGTCTGGGCTTCCGCCATAGGGCTGGCAGAAGGGGAATAGCGTCATACCACGCACGCATCCGCGAAGTTCCTAAACGAGGACCTTGCCTTCGTCGGTGACGCCGGTGACGCCGCCCTCCTGGCCGGGGGCCAGGATCATCTCGTTGTGCGCGGCGCCCGAGGGGATCATCGGGAAGACGTTTTCCTTCTGGTCCACGGCAATGTCGGCGATCACGGGGCCGTCGATCGCCAGCATCTCGCGGATCACGCGGTCCAGGTCGTCGGCGGTCTCCGCGCGCAGGCCGGTGGCGTGGAAGCTCTCGGCCAGCTTCACGAAGTCCGGCAGGGCGGCGGAATAGCTCTCGGAATAGCGGCCGCCGTGCAGCAGTTCCTGCCACTGGCGGACCATGCCCATGTACTCGTTGTTCAGGATGAACACCTTCACCGGCAGGCGGTACTGCGCCAGCGTCGCCATCTCCTGGATGTTCATCAGGATGGAGGCTTCGCCGGCGATGTCGATCACCAGCGCGTCGGGGTGCGCGACCTGCGTGCCCATCGCGGCCGGCAGGCCGTAGCCCATGGTGCCCAGGCCGCCGGAGGTCATCCAGCGGTTCGGCTTCTCGAAGCCGAAATATTGCGCGGCCCACATCTGGTGCTGGCCGACCTCGGTGGTGATGAAGGTGTCGCGGCCGCTCTCGCGCGTCAGCTCGTACAGGCGGCGCACCGCGTGCTGCGGCTTGATGATGCGGCCTTCCTGCTTGTAGCGCAGGCAGTCGGTCGCCCGCCACGCGTCGATCTGGCGCCACCAGCTGGCCAGCGCCTCGCGGTCGGTCGGGCGCTCGTCGGCCTCCCAGGCTTCCAGCAGGTCGCGCAGCACGGCGCCGGCATCGCCCACGATGGGCACGTCCACCGCGACGTTCTTGTTGATGGAGGACGGGTCGATATCGGCGTGGATCTTCTTGGCGCCGACGCAGAAGGCGTTGACCCGGCCGGTGACGCGGTCGTCGAAGCGGGCGCCGATGTTGAGCAGCACGTCGCAGCCGTGCATGGCCAGGTTGGCCTCGACGGTGCCGTGCATGCCCAGCATGCCCAGGAAGTTCGGGTCGGAGGCCGGCACCGCGCCCAGCCCCATCAGCGTGTTGGTGATGGGGAAGTTGGTGGCGCGCACGAAGCGGCGCAGCAGGTCGGAGGCTTCCGGCCCGGCGTTGATCACGCCGCCGCCGGTGTAGAGCATCGGCCGCTTGGCAGCCTTGAGCAGCGCCACCGCCTCGCGGATGCGGTTGGCGTCCGGCTGGGTGCGCGGGCGGTAGGAACGGTGCGGCGCGGTGGAGGCTTCCTGGTAGTGGCCCTTGTTGATCAGGATGTCCTTGGGCAGGTCGATCACCACCGGGCCGGGACGGCCGGAGCGGGCGATCTGGAAGGCCTCGTGCACCGTGCGGGCGAGGTCCTCCATGCGCTTGACCAGGTAGTTGTGCTTGGTGGCCGGGCGGGTGATCCCCGTGGTGTCGGCTTCCTGGAAGGCGTCGTTGCCGATCAGGTGCGTCGGCACCTGCCCGCACAGGCAGACCAGCGGGATGCTGTCCATCAGCGCGTCCACCAGCCCGGTCACCGCGTTGGTGGCCCCTGGGCCGGAGGTCACCAGCACGCAGCCCACCTTGCCGGTGGAGCGGGCATAGCCCTCGGCGGCGTGCACCGCCGCCTGCTCGTGCCGCACCAGCACGTGGCGGATGGCGTTCTGCTGGAAGATGGCGTCGTAGATCGGCAGCACGGCGCCGCCGGGATAGCCGAAGATGACCTCGACGCCCTGTTCCTTCAGCGCACGGAGGACGATCTCGGCGCCGTTCATGGTCGGGGCGTCGGTCGCGGCGTCGGAGGTTGCGGACATCGGGGGTTTTCCTGGCAGCCTGGGCGCAGCGGTGGCGGCGCGCGGAGTGGGGGTCTAGGCGGGCTGCTGCACCGCGTCAACGGCCAGCTTCAACGAACCGCAAGATTTCACCCATCAGACTTTCCGAAAGTTGCGCATGATCCGTGAAACGCGCATGGATCATATGCGTCCCGCTCGGGTCAGCCCCGTCCGGCAGGAGCGGGTGGTGGCGGAACCAGGTCGCCTGCCGCTTGGTGTACTGGCCGATGGCGAGGCAGGCGCGCTCCCCCGCCTGATCGGGCGTGCTGCGGCCTTGCAGCACCGCGCGCAGTTCCGGCACGCCGTGGGCGCGCATCGCCGGCAGCGCCGGGTCGAGGTTGCGGGCCAGCAGCGCCCGCACCTCCTCCGTCGCGCCGTCGCGCAGCATCGCCGCCCAGCGGGCGCGGATGGCGGCGCGGAGTTCGTCGCGCGGCGGGTCCAGGCGGATCGCCAGGAAGCGCCAGGGCGGCGGGGGGCCGGCGGGCTCGCGCCGCCAGGAGAGCAGGCCGCGGCCGGTGGCCTGCCAGACTTCCCAGGCGCGGGCGAGGCGCTGGCTGTCGCCGGGGCGCAGCGTCGCGGCGGTGTCCGGGTCCGCCGCCGCCAGCCGGGCGTGCAGGGCGGCAGGGCCGATCGCGTCCAGCAGGGCGCGCGCTTCCGCCCGCACCGCTTCCGGCACCGCCGGCATGGGGGCCAGGCCGCGGGTGAGCGCCTGGAAGTACAGGCCGGTGCCGCCGCACAGGATGGGCACGCCCCCGGCCGCCGCCATCGCGGCGAGCGCTTCCCCCCGCCACCAGGCGGCGCTGGCGGGCTCGGCCGCGTCGCGGATGCCGTAGAGCGCGTGCGGTCCGCGCGCTTCCTCGGCGGGCGTCGGGCGGGCGGTCAGGACGCGCAGGTCGCGGTAGACCTGCATGCTGTCGGCGTTGACGATCGTGGCAGCGCCCAGGCGCGCCGCCACCGCCAGCGCCAGCGCCGACTTGCCCGAGGCGGTGGGCCCGGCGATCAGCAGCGCGGGCGGGAGCGGTTGCTGCATGGCGGGAGCCCCGGCATATCCGGCCCCGCATGTCGCACGTCCTCACCCTCGTCGCAGCCCCCGGCGCCCTGCCGCGCGGCCTCCTGTCCACCGTGGCCGACGCGCTGCGCGCCCTGGGGGCGGAACCGGGGGCGCCGGACTGGCTGGCCCCGGGCGAGGCGGCGGACCTGCCCTTTTCCGGCCTGGCACCCGACCAGGCCGATGCCGCCGCGCGGGGGGCCCTGCAGGCGCAGCCGGTGGACGCCATCGCGCAAGGTGCGGCAGGGCGGCGCAAGCGGCTGCTGATCGCCGACATGGACAGCACGATCGTCACCACCGAGACGCTGGACGAGCTGGCCGCCTATGCCGGGCTCAAGGAGCGGATCGCCGCCATCACCCGGCGTTCCATGAACGGCGAGCTGGACTTCGCCGCCGCCCTGCGGGAACGGGTGGCGATGCTGCGCGGCCTGCCGCTGGACGCGTTGGAGCGCACCTGGGCGCAGACCGCGCTGATGCCGGGGGCGCGGGCGCTGGTGGGCACCATGCGGGCGGCGGGGGCGCATTGCGCGCTGGCCTCGGGCGGCTTCACCTTCTTCACCGGGCGGGTGGCGGCGCTGTGCGGCTTCTCCTCGCACCACGCCAACATCCTGCTGGACGACGGGGCGGCGCTGACCGGGGCGGTGGCGGAGCCGATCTTCGATCGCGATGCCAAGCTGGCCACCCTGACGCGGCTGGCGGCGGAGCTGGGGCTGCCGATGGAGGCGACCCTGGCGGTGGGCGACGGGGCCAACGACCTGGCCATGCTGGGCGCCGCGGGGCTGGGCGTGGCGTTCCGGGCCAAGCCGATCGTGGCGGCCTCGGCCCGGGCGCGGGTGGACCAGGCGGACCTGCGGGCGCTGTTGTTCGCGCAGGGCTACCGGGCGGGGGAGATCCTGTCCGACGCCGGGTGACGGCGGGCGGGTTCGCCGCCCTTCCTCGCGATCTTACATCCTACCCAGCCTGCGCAGCGCCGGGGCCGGCAACGGCGGCCCCGAAGCCGGATGCGTGGCTCCCTGCCCGGTCCGCGGCGCCCAGGCCGTGTCAGTCGAACAGCACCCGCGGCAGATAGAGCGACACCACCATGTTGGGCACGTCCACGATCTCGGACACCCGCAGGTCGCCAGCCACGCTGCACAGCATGTAGGCCTCCACCGGCTGCATCCCGTGGCGGGCCACCAGCAGCTCGATCATGCCCGACACCGCGTCGCGGGCGCAGCCGTGCAGGTCCGGGCCGATGCCCGTGGTGACGTCGTAGCCGCGGCTGTCCAGGTGGCGCGTCACGGGGCCGGGCAGTTCCAGGCGGGGGAAGCGCGGGGCGGCGCCCTTCAGCAGCTCGAAGCGCAGGGCCACGGTCATCGGGCTCTCGATGGCGGTGCCGCAGACTTCGCCGTCGCCCTGGGCGGCGTGGGTGTCGCCGACCGAGAAGAGCGCGCCCGCCACCTCCACCGGCAGGATCAGCGTGGTGCCGGCGCCGAGGTCGCGGATGTCGAGGTTGCCGCCCACGCGGCGCGGCGGCACCACGCTGTGCGGCCCAGGCTCGGCCGGCGCCAGGCCGATCGTGCCGGCGAAGGGCTTCAGCGGCACGCGCGCCAGGCGGCCGAAGGCGGCGGGGGCCAGGGTGCCGGCGTCGTACTGCCACAGGTGCAGGGCGGGGTCGGGGAACTGGTCGGCCAGCAGGCCGAAGCCGGGGATATTGGCGGTCCAGCCCCAGCCGGAGGGGGCGAAATGCTCGATATGCACGGCCAGGGCGTCGCCGGGTTCGGCGCCGTCGACATGGACCGGGCCGGTGACGGGGTTCACGCGGGAAAAGTCCAGGGCGCGCAGCGTGTCCAGCGTGCTGGTGGGCGAGAGCTGGCCGCCGGAACTGTCCACCGTTTCGAACACCACGCTCTCGCCCGGGGCGACGCGCAGCGCGGGCGGGTTGGCGTTGTTCCAGCCGTGGTGGTGCTGGTGGGCGTGCAGCGTGTGCCGGTGGTGGCGGTGGCTCATGGGGCGGTGGGCTCCGGGGGTGCGGATTCCGATGCGCCGCACCCGCTGCGGTAACTGCCCGGCAGCGCGAAAGCTGCCGTGCCTGGTGGCCACCGCCCAGGCCTGTTTGCGGACCCGCTTCCGTTTTCGGAAGTTTTCCGGGTGCTCGCCGTGTCAGGCGGCGCACCTCAAGCATCCGAAAAAAGGAGGGGGACCGGGGGAGTTCGCTCCCCCGGCCTTTCCCCGAGCCCGGCGGATCAGTCCGGGTTGATGCGGGTGATCTTGGTGCCGTTCAGCGCCAGGGCGGCCATCAGCCCCGCCTGGTTGAAGGTGATGGCGTAGACCGGCTCGCGCAGGGTGGTGGAGGTGGCGTTGGCCTGGATGCCGCGATCCAGCACCACCACGGAAGGACCGGTGCCGATTTCCCAGCCATCGGCGTTGCGCAGGCCGGCGATGGCCTCCTCCGTCATGAAGAACATCGCGAGGCCGGAGGCCTGGGCGCCGATCAGCAGGCCGAAGGAAGCGCCGGCGATGTTGTAGTAGCCGCGCGTGGCGCCGCCCTGGATCAGCGCGCCTTCCCCGTACTGGCCGCCGACGATCAGGCCGCCCTGGATGATGCGCGGAAACACCAGGATGGCACGCGCCTGGGAAAACAGCGGCGCGGCCTCGGGCAGGTTGCGCAGGCGGGTGACGGCGGCGGACACGTCGGCGTCGATGTCGGCGCGGCTGGCGGCCTCGGCCGGGACCGGGCGGAACAGCGTGGCGCCGGTGGCCAGCGCCAGCGCCGCCACCGGCAGGCAGCGGGCCATCAGGTCGCGACGGGTGGTGTGAGGGTGGTTCATGATGCGATCCCTCCGGCCCCAGCGTCCCTGCCGAGCCGGTGCCGCCGCAACGCACCAACCCGCCCCGGGCTGCGTCGAACCGCACGACCATCGCCGGCCCGGGCTGGCGCGGTGTCCGGGCCGTGGCCAGGTTGCGCCTGGATGTTCAGGCCGTGTCCAGGGGGTGGCGCCCCCTGGCCACGGTCAGATCACCCAGGAGCAACCTGGCCACAGCCCGGACACCACCGCCCGACCCGGAACGGCGATTCAGGGCCGTTGGCCGGCGCGGGTCAGAGGTCGCGCAGGGCGGCGCAGACGCGCTCCACCTGGGCTTCGGTGAGCTCGGGGAACATCGGCAGGCTCAGCACCTCGCGGGCGGCGGCCTCGGTTTCCGTGCAGCCGGCGGGGCCGAGGGGGACGCGGCCGCGATAGGCGGGCTGCAGGTGCACGGGCACGGGGTAGTGGATGCCGGTGCCGATGCCCGCGGCGCGCAGGCGCCCTTGCAGCGCGTCGCGGTCGCGGGTGCGGACGACGTACTGGTGGAAGACGTGGGCGGCGCCCTCGCGGCGGGTGGGCGGGGCCAGGGGGCCGCCTTCCAGCGCGGCGTCATAGGCGCCGGCGATCTCGCGGCGGCGGGCGTTGTTGCTGTCCAGCCGCGGCAGGCGGGCGCGCAGCACGGCGGCCTGCATCTCGTCGAGGCGGGAGTTGATGCCCGTCATGTCGGACACGTAGCGCGACTTCCAGCCGTATTGCCGGATGGCGGCGATGCGTTCGGCCAGTGCGGGGTCGGGCGTGGCGAGGATGCCGGCATCGCCCAGCGCCCCGAGGTTCTTGGTGGGATACAGCGAGAAGGCCGCGGCGATGCCCAGCGTGCCGAGCTTGTGCCCTTCCAGCGTGGCGCCGTGCGCCTGGGCGCAGTCCTCGATCAGCGCGACGCCGCCGGCGCGGCAGGCGTCCAGCATTGGGGCGAGGTCGCAGGCCTGGCCGTAGAGGTGGACCGCGATCACGGCGCGGATCGGCGGCAGGCCCGGCGGCGGCTCCTCGATCACCGCGGCCAGCTCGTCGGGGTCCATGGTAAAGGTGTCGGGGTCGATGTCGAGCAGCAGCGGCGTGGCGCCGCACATCTCGATGGCCGCGACCGTGGCGACGGCGGTGTGGGACACGGTGGCCACGGTGCAGCCGGGGCCGATGCCCAGGCCGCGCAGGATCAGCACCAGCGCGTCGGTGCCGTTGGCGCAGCCCACCGCGCGGGCGGGCGGGTCGCCGCCCAGCCAGGCGGCGAACTCGCTCTCGAAGGCGGCGCCCTCGGCCCCCAGGATGTACCAGCCCGACTGCAGGGCGCGCGCCACGGCGGCGTCGATCTCACTCTTCTGGGCGCGGTAGCCGGCGCCGGGATCGGCCTGCGGCACGGCGATGTCGGGGAGGTTCATGGGTACCGATGCCTCAGAGATAGTCGGCCAGGCGGGGGCGGAACCAGTCCAGGGTGCGGCGCAGTCCGTCGGCCAGGGAAACGCGCGGGGTCCAGCCGGTGGCGGCGCGGAAGGCGGTGTCGTCGGCGTGGAAGGAGCCGATGTCGATCGCCTTGCGGTCGTCCGGAAAGGCGCGGGTTTCGTACCGGCCCGTCCCGGCGGCGTCCAGCAGCAGCTCCGCCAGCTCGGCCAGCGACACGGGCGGGGCGCCGCCCAGGTTGAAGGCGCGGCCGTTGCAGCGCGGGCGCGGGGGCATCGGCGCCAGGGTGGCGTCGGGCCAGGGGGCGGCGGCTTCCAGGGCCCCGAGTTCCGCGGCGGCCAGGGCTTCCGCCGTGGCGGCCGCGGCATCGCGGCCGGCGAGGGCCGGTTCGGGCGGCGGGGCGTCGCCGCGCAGCAGGCAGCCGGCGGCCATCAGGAAGGCGTCCACCACGTCGTCGGCATAGGCGAGGTCGCGCAGCTGCTCGCCGCCCCAGACCTCGAAGGGGTCGCCTTCCAGCACGCGGCGGATCCAGATGCCCAGGAAGGTCTGCCGGTGGTCCTTGATGCGCAGCCGCGGGCCGTAGCAGTTGGTCAGGCGCAGGGCGCAGACGCGGCGGGCGTGCACGCGCTGTTCCAGCAGCCAGTACTGCTCGCCGGCGAATTTGGACACGCCGTTGGCGTCGGGCGGCACGATCGGGTGCAACTCGTCCACCGGCAGGTATTGCGGCTTGCCGTAGAACTGGCGGGTGGAGGCGTGCACCACCACCGCCTCGGGCGCGGCGCGGCGCATGGCGTCGATCAGGCGCAGCTGGATGGTGGCGTTGATAGCCAGGTCGTTCAGCGGGTCCTGCATGGACCCGGCATGCGAGGTCTGGGCGGCGAAGTTGAACAGCGCGTCCACGCCCTCGCAGTGCGGCAGCAGGTCGTCGTCGCGCAGGTCCACCCGGCGCAGCTCCGCCCCCGAGCCGTCGAGGTTGCCGGGATGGGCGCCCATGGCGGGGTGCATGTTGTCCAGCGCCAGCACCTCCGCCCCGCGCGCGCCCAGGGCGTGGCACAGGTTGGAGCCCAGGAAGCCGGCGCCGCCGGTGACCAGGACGCGCTTGTTGCGCCAGTCCGTCAGCATGCGCGGGCTCCCGGCAGGGATGCCCGGGCTCCCGACAGGGATGCCCGGGCTTCCGCGGCGAAGGCGGGCGCGGCGGGGCGCGCGGCGGACGGCAGGAACAGGGTGGCCTCCATGGTGCCGGGCTTCCCGGAAGCGGTCGGCGTGGCGGGACCCTTTCTAGCGGCCCGGCGCGGCGAGGCGTAGGCAGGATTGCGGCCCTGGCGAGGCGGGGAGCGGGGGTTTTCCCGCCCGGCACCGGCGGCCGCTGCCTGGCAGTGCCGGCCGCGGGTGCCCGGCAACGAGAAGGGCGGGCCGCGCCGGACGTGGTTGCGCGGCCGTGAAGGGGCACGCGCGGCCGGGACGGCACCGGCCGGGGCCCCCGGCCCTGCCACCCACTTCTGCGTGGGTTTCGCTTTCGTGCCCAACCCTCGCCGGAACGGGCCGTTAGGCCATTGCTCACCGATTGGAGAAGCAACCCGTGTTCATGCGCGTTGACCGGCTGCAAGCCGAACTGCCCCCGCCCAAGAAGCAGGACCCCAATGCCGCCGCGGCACTGCAGGAACTTCTGGGTGGCAAATACGGCGAAATGTCCACGCTCGGGAACTACATGTTCCAGAGCTTCAACTTCCGCTCCAAGTCCAAGCTGCGCCCCTTCTACGACCTGGTGGCCAGCATCACGGCCGAGGAACTGGGCCACGTCGAGCTGGTGTCCACCGGCGTGGCGATGCTGAACAACGGCCCCGACAATCCCGCCAACGAGAAGGGCGGCGCCGACATTTCCAAGTCGCCCTTCGAGGCGATGCAGGACATCCGCTCCGCCGCCAGCTTCCTGTCGGCCGGCGGCGGCGCGCTGCCGGTGAACAGCAACAGCATGTCCTGGAACGTGGACATGATCACCACGACCGGCAACGTGGTGTTCGACCTGCTGCACAACTTCCACCTGGAATGCGGCGCCCGCCTGCACAAGCTGCGGGTCTACGAGACCCTGTCCGACCCGACCGGCCGCGAGGTCTGCGGCTACCTGCTGGTGCGCGGCTCCGTGCACGCGCATGCCTACGCGCTGGCGCTGAAGCAGATCACCGGCGTGGAGCTGGAGAAGTTCCTGCCCACCCCGAACATCAACCTCGACAAGATCCCGGAGTGCCAGAAATACCTGCAGGAAGGCTCGCACCGCCGCCTGTACCGCTGGAGCCCCGAGGACTACGCCAGCATCGCCGGTATCTGGGGCAATGGCGAGCAGGCCCTGCCGGGCGACCCGCCGGGTCCGCTGGAGGTCGTCGATGGCATGCCCGAGGGCGGCAAGATGCAGGAGCTGACCGGCATGGCCTCGGCCTTCTCCCCGGAATACGCGCCGGAGGAGATGTTCGAGATCGCCAGCAAGCTGTACCAGAAGTCTCGCTGAGCCAGCGCCCGCCGCTTCGGCGGCGCAGCACCGGAGGGGCGGCCCGCGAGGGCCGCCCTTTCGCGTATCGGGCGCGCGCCTGTCCGGCACCGGCGGTCCCGCTGCCGCATATTCGGCGCTTGCCCGTCCGCGGCCACGGTTCCGCTTCCGCATGTCCGGCGCTCGCCTGTCCGGCGCCCGCGGTCCTGCTGCTGCATGCCGGGAGCCCGCCTATCCCCTTCCTGCAATCGCGCTGGCGCGCGTCCGGCGCGGTGGTTCAGCGGCCGCGGCATTGCCCGTCCGGCGGGGATGCCTGCTCCACCACGCGCTCCTCCGCACCGTCCTTCAGCGCCCGGTTCACCCGGCGGCTGTTCATGATCTCGTAGAAGCCGAACAGCAGCAGGATCTGCCCGGCCACCACCTCCACGGCCGAGAGCAGGCGCGCGCCGTCATCGGCGGGGCGGATGTCGCCGTAGCCCACGGTGGACAGGGTGGTGACGGAGAAATGCAGCGCGTCGGTGAAGCTCAGCCGGATGCTGCCCTCGGTTCCGGCAAAGAGCGGGTGCAACGACAGCCCGTCGGCGATCCGGTACAGGCAGGCAAAGGTGATGGCCAGCAGCGCGTAGAGCGCGACATAGGTGGCGGCCGGCACCGCCAGCGTGCCGAGGCGGCGCGTCAGGTCGTGCAGCAGCAGCGCGATGTCCACCAGGAAGCGCACGATGTCGCGCACCGACCAGGCCACCAGCCCGCCCACGACAGCCATCAGCAGCAGCAGCGCGACGCCCTGGCCTTCCGCGGGCAGGCGGTTGATCGGCAGCGACAGGCTGCCCGCGCCCACCAGGCCCAGTACGCCCAGCCAGCGGCCGGTGCGCCACACATGCTCGCCGGCGAAGCGTTCCTCGTCGCGCGCTTCGTCCAGCACGGTGCCGCCCTGGCGGTACACCGCGCCCAGGAACACCGCCACCGGCAGCAGGAAGGCCGCGGCGAGTTCCGCGTTGCGGGCGTCGGGGGTGGCGGAACGGCCGATCAGGGTGAAGAGGCAGGCATAGACCGCGAAGCCGATCGCCGTGCCGAAAGCGAAGTCGAGCTTGCCGGGAAACAGCCGGAACAGCAGCCCGAAGCCCAGCGCCGCGGTGGCCAGCACGATCAGCGGAAAGGCCCAGCCGCGGTCGGACACCCCGGCCGCCACCAGCGCCGCCATGCCCATCACCACGGCGAAGGACCGCGCCCAGGAGCGTTCGGCGCTGGGGGTCGGATCGTCCGGAGTGGCATCGTCCGGGGCGCTGTTGTCCGGGGCGCCGTTGTCCGGATCGGCGTCGTCGGGGGTCGCGTCGTCCGGGGTGTCGCCGTCGGGGGTTGCGTCACCCTGGGCCGCGCGACCCGTCCCCGGCTGCCCCGCGCCGGGGCCGTCGGGAGGGGTCATGCGGGATCGCGCGGGGCCAGGGCCACGCCGGTGATCTCCACCCGCCAGTCCGGCTCCACCAGCGGCGCCTGGATGGTCATGCGGGCGGGCTTGCTCGCGGGGTCCAGCCAGCGATCCCAGGCGCGGTTCATGGCGGCGGCATCGGCGATGTCGGCCAGCACCACGGTGACGGAAAGCAGGGCGCGCTTGTCGGTGCCGGCCTCGGCCAGGAGGGCGTCGATCTGGCGGAGGATGTCGGCGGTCTGCCCCTCGGCGTCGAGCGAGGTGTCCTCCGCCACCTGGCCGGCCAGGAAGACCAGCCCTCCGCCGACGGTGGCGCCGGACAGGCGGGATTCCTCGGCCAGGCGGCGGATGGTCATGCGGGGCGGCTCCTCGGGGCGCAGGGAGGCCCCAGCATGCGCGCAAAACCGCCTGGGGAAAGGGCCCTGCCCCGGATGAGCGGGAAGCGGAGTGCGGCATGCGGAAGGTGCCGCGCCCGGCGGCGCTGCGCCGGCCCGTCCCCGGCCCGGCGCAGCCGGTTCAGCTGGTGCCGGCGTCGTCCGTCTTGTCGCTCTCGGCGGCCTCGCGCAGCTGCTTCAGCGACAGGCCCGCCGGCACTGCACCCGTCAGCGTGCCGTCGCCGTCGTCCTGATGCGCCCGGTCGGTGGGGGCGCCGCTGTCGGTATGGCTGTTGTCGGGCACCGGCACCTTGGATCCGGAGCCGGTCTCGTTCACCTTGTTCTCGTCGGGGGTCATGCGCTGCCTCCAGGCCCGGATGCTGGTGGCGCAGCAACGCAGGGCGGGCGGGGAAGGATGCCGCGGGCAATGGGTTGCCGCCGGAACAGGCCCGGCGGGGCCGGGCCGCGCGGCGGGGGTGTTGCCTGTTCTGGCGGGGCCGGGCCGTGCGGCGACGGTGTTCCCTGTTCCGGCGGCGCAGTGCCGCTCCCCTGCCCGGCCGCGCAGCCCTCCGGCCGCGCGATGGCGCGCGTTCAGGCCGCGAGGTGGCGGCGGCGGAACAGCCGCGGCAGCAAGCCGTCCGCCGGGCCCAGCAGCACGGAGACGATCCAGCAACCGCCGGCGGCCAGCACGATGGCCGGGCCGCTCGGCACGTCCAGGTGGAAGCTGAGCAGCAGCCCGGCCGCGGAGCACAGGGCGGCGATGCCCACCGCGGCGCGCACCATGCCGCCCACGCTGCGCGACCAGTGGCGGGAGGCCACGGCGGGCAGCATCATCAGCCCCACCGCCATCAGCGTGCCCAGGGCCTGGAAGGCCGCCAGCACGTTCAGCACCACCAGTGCCAGGAACAGCAGGTGCCAGGTGCCGCCCCGTGCCCCCTGGGAGGCCGCGAATTGCGGGTCGAAGCCCTCCAGCACCAGGGGCCGCCAGGCCGGGGCCAGGGCGAGCAGCGTCAGGGTGGACACGCCCGCCATCAGGATCAGCGCGTCGTCGTCCACCCCCAGCACGGAGCCGAACAGCAGGTGCGTCAGGTCCACCGCGCCGCCGCGCAGGGACACCATGGCCACGCCCAGCGCCAGGGCGAGGAGGTAGAGCGCGGTCAGCGTCGCGTCCTCCCGCCCGCCGGTGGCGCGGGCCAGGGCGCCGGCGCCCAGGCTGACCGCCAGCCCGGCCAGCAGCCCGCCGATCGACATGGCCGCGACCGACAGGCCGGCGATCCAGAAGCCGGCGGCGATGCCGGGCATGATGCCGTGCGCCAGCACGTCCGCCGAAAGGCTCATCCGCCGCAGCATCAGGAACACCCCCAGCGGCGGCGCGGCGAGGCTGAGGGCGAGGCAGCCGACCAGGGCGCGGCGCAGGAAGCCGAACTCGGCGAAGGGGGCGAGGAGGAGGTCGTAGGTCATGGGAGGAGAAGGTCGGGGGAAGGAATTCCCCCGAACCCCCATCTTTTTTTCGGGAGTCCAGGGGCGCCCGTGGACGCGGAGCACCAACTCACGAAAGAAGAAGGGGGATCGGGGGAATTCCTTCCCCCGACCTTGCCTTCCTCCGTCACGCCGCCGCGGGCCGGTCGCAGACCGGCGCGTCCGGTTCCCAGTCCTCGGCCATCATGCGGGCGCGCAGGCGGTTGGGCGCGGTCAGCACCTCCGCCGTGGGGCCCCAGGCGACGGCCTCGCGCGCCAGCAGGAGGCAGTCCGGGAATTCCCGCCGCACGAGGTCGAGGTCGTGCAGCACCGCCAGCACCGTGCGCCCTTCCCCGTGCCAGGCGCGCACCAGGCGCAGCAGGTCCGCGGCGGTGCGGGCGTCCACGGCGTTGAAGGGCTCGTCCAGCAGGATCACCGGGGCGTCCTGCACCAGCAGCCGGGCAAACAGCAGGCGCTGGAACTGCCCGGCCGAGAGCGCCGCCACCGGGCGCCGGGCGAAGCCGTCCAGCCCCACCGCGGCTAGGGCGTCCGCGGCCGCGTCGCGGTGGGCCGGACGGGCGGAGCGCAGGGCGCCCAGCCGCCCCCAGTGGCCCAGCATCACCACGTCCAGGCAGCTGATCGGAAAGGACCGGTCCAGGGCGCTGCCCTGCGGCAGCAGGGCGATGCGGCCGCGCGGGGCCTGCAGGCGGCCTTCCTCGGGCGCGTGCAGGCCGGCGATGGCGCGCAGCAGCGTGGTCTTGCCGGCACCGTTGGGGCCGACCAGGGCGGTCAGGCTGCCGGGGGCGAATTCCCCGGACACGTGATGCACCGCGGCGCGCCGGCCGTGGCTGACGGTGACGTCGTGCAGGCGGATCATGTCGGTCATGCCGACATCGCCCAGGACACGGCCCCCCAGAGCAGGCCCGACAGGGCCAGCGCCAGCACCAAGCGCGGCAGCACGCCGGCCGAGAGCGCCAGGGGATCGGGAAGGGAAAGGCTGGGGCGGCGCGACATGGTGTTACGAGATAACATCTCCCCAGCCCTGGACAAGCGTCCCCCGCCTCGTCCATGCGGCGCCGCATGCAGGCACCCTCCGGCAATGCGCCCTTTCCCCTGGCCGAGGCAACGGAGGACGCGCTGCGCCGGCGGCTGCGGCGCCACCGGGCCCTGGCCACCGGCCTGCTGGGCGGCATGGCCGCGGTGACCCTGGGCGCCTACGCCCTGCCGCCGGGCTGGTGGACGGAGCTGCTGCAGGCCTCCGCCAAGGCCGGGCTGGTGGGGGGCCTGGCCGACTGGTTCGCGGTGACGGCGCTGTTTCGCCGCCCCCTCGGCCTGCCGATCCCGCACACCGCCATCGTGCCCCGCCAGAAGGAACGGCTGGGCGCGGCGCTGGGCCGCTTCGTGGCCGACCACGTCTTCACCGAGGCGGAGGTATCGCGCCTGCTCGGGCGGCTGGACCTGGCCACCGTGATCCGCGGCTTCCTGGCGGACGAGGCCGCGACCCGGCCGGCGGCGCGGGCGATGGCGGCCTCCGTGCCGCGGCTGCTGGGCAGCGTGCAGGAAGGCCGCGCCAGCCGCATGGTGCTGCGGCTGCTGCCGCGGCTGGCGGACGGGGCCACGGCGACGCGGGTGCTGGCGCAAACGCTGCGCATCCTGGTGGAAGGCGGCCGCCACCGCGACGTTTTCGACCTGGCGCTGCGCGAAATCCGCGACGTGCTGCGCGACAAGGAACAATCGCTGCGCGAGGGCGTGGAACGCCGGGTGCGGGAACAGGGCGGCTCCGTGGTGGGCTGGGTGGCCGGGGCCTATGTGGCGCGGCGCGTGGTGACCGCGGTGAACGAGGCGCTGGACGAGGCGATGTCGGAGGAGGGCGGCGAGAACAGCCTGCGCGCCGCCTTCGACGAATGGGTGATGCGCGAGCTGGACCGCCTGGAGCACGACCCGCAGCGCGCCGCGCAGATCGGCGCGGCCCTGCGCTCGGCCCTGCGGCACGAGGCGGTGGCGGCCTGGCTGGACGATGCCTGGCACCGCTTGCGCTGGGCGGCGGAGCTGGATGCCGCCAAGCCCGACGGCCGGCTGGCCGGGCTGGCGCAGGCGGCGCTGGCCAATGCCGGAAGCGTGCTGGCCGAGGACCCCAACGCCCGCGCCCGCCTGAACGCGGCGCTGGAGCGCATGCTGCTGGCGCTGCTGCCCACCGCCCGCGCCCGGCTGAGCAGCTTCGTGGCGGGGGTGGTGGGCAACTGGGACACCGCCACCGTGACGGAGCGGATCGAGCTGCGCGTGGGCCGGGACCTGCAATACGTCCGCATCAACGGCACGCTGGTGGGCTTCCTGGCGGGCGGCGCGCTGTTCGCCATCCTGAGCGCGATCTTCGGCGACGTGGCGCACTGAAGCGCCGCGGCGTTGGGGCCGGCCGCACCGCCAGCAGCAACTCGGGCGAGCCATCCACGCCGCGGCGGAAACGCCGCGGACCGGCGGCATCAACGGGCGGGAAAAGCTTGACTTTCCGGCCCGCCGGGGTGTAGGGGCGGCGCATCGCGCTGGCCTTGCGGCCTCCGCGACGTTCGCCGTTCCGGCGGGCTTCCCCCAACGGCCCGGCACCTGCCGGGCAAGACGTATCCCCTCTGGCCTGTGCCGCTCCGGCGGCCGCGGCGGTGGACGCGCAAGCACCGCGGCGGGCTTCAACCCCCCGCCCCTTCAGGAACACACCGCTACATGGCATCTGCCACAACCCTCGACCGTCCGAACTCCGGCGTCGAGGACTTCGCGGCCCTGCTCGACGAGACGCTCGGCGCCGATACCGGCTTCGCGGGCTCCGTCGTCACCGGCCGCATCATCCGCATCGACGACGACGTCGCGGTCGTCGATGTCGGGTTGAAGAGCGAGGGCCGCGTCCCGCTCCGCGAATTCGCCCCGCAGGGGCAGAAGCCCGAGATCAAGCCGGGCGACACCGTTGAACTCTTCGTTGAGCGCTACGAGGACCGCGACGGTTCCATCGTGCTCTCGCGCGAGAAGGCGCGTCGCGAGGAAGCCTGGACCAACCTCGAGAAGCAGTTCCAGGCACAGACCCGCGTCAACGGCACGATCTTCGGGCGCGTGAAGGGCGGCTTCACCGTCGACCTCGGCGGCGCCGTGGCCTTCCTGCCCGGCTCCCAGGTGGATATCCGCCCGGTGCGCGACGTCGGCCCGCTGATGGGTTCGCCGCAGCCCTTCCAGATCCTCAAGATGGACCGGGCCCGCGGCAACATCGTGGTGTCCCGCCGCGCGGTGCTGGAGGAGACGCGCGCCGAGCAGCGCAGCGAGCTCATCCAGGGCCTGAAGGAGGGCATGATCCTCGACGGCGTGGTGAAGAACATCACCGACTACGGCGCCTTCGTGGACCTGGGCGGCGTGGACGGGCTGCTGCACGTCACCGACATCGCCTGGCGCCGCATCAACCACCCCTCCGAGGCGCTGACCATCGGCCAGGCCGTCAAGGTGCAGGTGATCCGGTTCAACCCGGAAACCCAGCGCATCTCGCTCGGCATGAAGCAGCTGATGTCCGACCCCTGGGAAGGCGTGGCCGCCAAGTACCCGGTGCAGGGCAAGTTCTCCGGCCGCGTCACCAACATCACCGATTACGGCGCCTTCGTGGAGCTGGAGCCGGGGGTCGAGGGCCTCGTGCACGTGTCCGAGATGTCCTGGACCAAGAAGAACGTCCATCCGGGCAAGATCGTCGCGACCTCCGAGGCCGTGGACGTGCTCATCCTGGACGTGGACGAGCCCAAGCGCCGCATCTCGCTCGGCCTGAAGCAGGCCCAGGGCAATCCCTGGGAAGTCTTCCTGGAGCAGCACCCGCCCGGCTCCACGGTCGAGGGCGAGATCCGCAACATCACCGAGTTCGGCCTGTTCGTGGGTCTCGGCCCCGACCTGGACGGCATGGTGCACATGTCCGACCTGTCCTGGGACCTCCCGGGCGAGCAGGCGATGGCCAACTTCCGCAAGGGCGACAACGTCCAGGCGAAGGTGCTGGACGTGGACGTCGAGAAGGAGCGCATCTCCCTCGGCGTCAAGCAGCTGCAGTCCGACCCGGCCGCCGAAGTGCTGGACCGCGTGCGCAAGGGTGACATCGTCACCTGCACCGTCACCAAAGTCGAGCAGAACGGCATCGAGGTGAAGGTCGAGGACATCCTCACCGGCTTCATCCGCCGCGCCGAGCTGGCCCGCGACCGCAACGACCAGCGCCCCGACAAGTTCGCGGTGGGCGAGAAGGTCGATGCCCGCGTGATCATGGTGGACCGCGCGGCCCGTCGCCTTTCCCTGACCATCAAGGGCAAGGAGATCGAGGAGGAGCGCGAGGCGGTGCGCGAGTACGGCACCTCCGACAGCGGCGCCTCGCTGGGCGACATCCTGGGTGCGGCGATCCGTCGCCGCAACCTAGCCTCCGAGGACTGAGCCTCCGGCGGCCGGCCCGGTTGGGCCGGCCACCACCGTGTGCGACGCGGCGCCCCCGGGGAGAGATCCCCGGGGGCGCTTCGCGTTTCGGGGGAAAGGCCCGCAGGGAGGTGGCTTCGGCCCTGCCGCCTCCGGCCGGAATGACGCGCCGCCACCCGGCCCGCCCCTCACGGCGCGCGACGCCCTGGGGAAGCGGCCGCGCCGCCCTGCCGCCCCGGTCCGACGCGCGTTCCGCCGGGGGCGCCGCACCACGCTCCTGAACCGCGCCCTCGCCAGCGGCGGTGACTTGCCCGGCCCGGGCCGTCTATGCTCCCCGCCCGAGGAAGCGAGGCGAGACCCCCAATGCCCGACGATCTGGCGCCCCGCGCCACCCACCCGCCGGAACACTGGCGCGACCACGGCATCCGCGTGGTTCCCGCCGCCGGACGCAGCGGCGACACGCCGGAAACCCGCGGCATGAACCGGCAGGTCGCGATCAGCGGCAGCCGCACCGGCAGCAGCGCGCTCTGGGCCGGCACCAACCTGATCCGCCCCGGCGAGGCCACCGGCCCGCATCACCACGGCGCGCTGGAAAGCATCATCTACGTGGTGCGCGGCCAGGCCCTGATGCGCTGGGGCGAGCGGCTGGAATGGATCACCCGGGCGGGTCCCGGCGACTTCCTGCTGGTGCCGCCCTGGGTGCCGCACCAGGAGCTGAATGCCTCCGATACGGAGGAGCTGCACTGCGTGCTGGTGCGCAGCGGCCCGGAGGAGGTCGTGGTGAACCTCGAGATCGACCCGGTGCCCGAGCCGGAATGGATCGCCCCGAGCTGATTCGGCCAGGCGACGCGTAGCGGGGCTTGTCCGGGAGCTTCGGCCTGGGTGGAACGGCGCCCTGGCCGCAGCCAGGTGGCGTCGCCCCTGGCCGCGGCCGGATCGCGAGGCGCCTCAGCGCAGGCTGGTCAGGTCGAAGCCCGCGACGCGCTTGTAGCTGTCGGAGAGTTCCTTCAGCTCCGCCTGGGTGACGAAGTCGTCCAGGTTGTCGAAGGGCTGATCATTGGTCAGCTCCTCGACGCGGATGTTGATGAAGTCCGGCGGGTTGGAACGGTTGGTGCGCACCACCTTGGCGGTGGGGCCGGTGCGGGCGGCCTCGTAGGCCCGCAGCGCCTCGCGCGGGTCGCCGCCCTTGGCAAGGAGGTCCGCCAGGGTGCGCACGTCGATCAGCGACTGGGCCGAGCCGTTGGAGCCGCGCGGGTACATCGGGTGCGCGGCGTCGCCGGCGACCGTGACGCGGCCGAATGTCCAGCGGTCCACCGGGTCCTTGTCCACCATCGGGTATTCGAACAGCACCTCCGAGTTGCGGATCAGCTCGGGCACGTCACACCAGGGGAAGTGCCAGTCGGCGTAGTGCTCGATGAAGTCCTCGACGTGGCCGGGCTTGTTCCAGTCGTTCTTCTCGGCGCGGTCGGACTGGATCTCGGTGGTCCAGTTGATCAGCTGGTTCCCCTGCCCGTCCACGTCGTCGATGATCGGGTAGATCACGATCTTGCCGCGCTTGATGGAGCCGACGCGGATATAGGTCCGCCCATCCAGGATCGGCTTGTGCCGCGTCACGCCGCGCCAGGTGTTGATGCCGGTGAACACCACGTCCTCGCCGGGATAGAACTGCTTGCGGATCGCGGAATTCACGCCGTCGCAGGCGACCGCGATGTCGGCCGTGGCGTCCGGGGCCGCGGCGCCGGTGCTGGTCTGGAAGTGCAGCGAAACGCCGTTCTCGTCCTGGGTGAAACCGGCGCAGCGGCGGTCCAGCGTGATGCGCTCCGCACCCAGCCGTTCCCTGGCGGTCTCGAACAGCAGCGTGTGCAGGCGGCCGCGGTGGATGCCGATCTCGGGATAGGCGTAGCCGGCCAGGGCGCCACGGGGCTCCTGGTAGATCAGCTGGCCGAAGCGGTTGAAGAAGGCGCTGGCGCGGTTCTCGATGCCGGCGCGGCGCAGCGACTCCTGCAGGCCCAGCGCGGTCAGCTCGCGCATCGCGTGCGGCAGCAGGGTGATGCCGACGCCCAGCTCCTTCACCTCCGGCGCCGCCTCGTAGACCTGACAGCCGATGCCCCGCTCGTGCAGGTTCAGCGCCAGGGCCAGCCCGGCAATGCCGCCGCCGATGATCGCGACCTTCATCAACAACCCTCCCTCGTCCGGCTCGTTGACCGGCATATCGTAAGACGACTGACGATCAGATAGGTACTGCACCACGGGCTGTCAAACCGCCCTCCCCGGTGCGGCGGCGTTTGGAGCAGATAGGGGCAGCAAGCCGGGGGGGAAGTATCCCCCTGGACCCCCTTCTATTTTCGGGAGTTTGGGGGCGCTTCCCTGGCCACGGGCGCACCCGAAAACTCCCGAAAGAAGGAGGGGGTCCGGGGGAGTTCACTCCCCCGGTCTTCTCCACCGCCTCAGTCCAGCGCCACCACCAGCTTGCCGAAGTTGCGCCCTGCCAGCAGGCCCAGGAAGGCCTCGGGCGCCCGGGACAGGCCGTGCACCACGTCCTCGCGATATTTCAGCCGCCCGTCGCGCAGCCAGCGAGCGCCGGTGTCGCGCCACTCCGCGGCCGCGCGGGGATGGTCACCCACGATGAAGCCGCGGAGGGTGAGCCGCTTGCCCATCATTTCCCGCAGGTTGGGGCCGGGCGGCGGCGGCTCGGCGCTGTATTCCGACACCAGCCCGCACACCGCCACCCGGGCGAAGGGGTTCAGCAGCGGCCAGACCGCGCGCTGCACGGCGCCGCCGACATTCTCGAAATACACGTCCACGCCATCGGGGCAGGCGGCGGCGAGAGCTTCGGGGAAGCCCGGCGCGCGGTGGTCCAGGCAGGCGTCGAAGCCCAGCTCCGCCGTCACGAAGGCGCATTTCGCCGCACCCCCGGCGATGCCCACCACCCGCGCGCCCATCTCGCGCGCGATCTGCCCGGCCACCGACCCCACCGCGCCGGAGGCGGCGGACACCACGAAGGTCTCCCCCGGCTTCACCGGCGCGATCTCCGTGGTGCCGACCCAGGCGGTGGTGCCGGGCATGCCCAGCACGCCCAGAAAGGCCGAGGGCGGCGCGGCGTCCGGATCCAGCAGCCGCAGTGCCGCCGCGGGCACGGCGGAGAAGTGCTGCCAGCCCTCGCCGCCCGCCACCCATTGCCCGGGCGCGAAGCCCTCGACGGCCGAGGACACCACCTGCCCGACGCAGCGGCCGCCCATCACCGCGCCGATCGCCACCGGCGGGGCGTAGGATTTCGCCTCGTTCATGCGGCCGCGCATGTAGGGGTCCAGCGACAGGAAGCGGTTGCGCACCAGCACCTCGCCCGGACCGGGCACCGGCACGGGTGCCTCGGCCAGGCGGAAATCCTCCGGCACGGGCTCGCCGGCGGGGCGGCGGGCCAGCAGCACCTGCGGGTTGGTGGTCTCGGTCATGGCGGGGAACCCTCCGGGCGCAGCGCGAAAGCGGGGCGCGACAGCAGCACGGGCACCCCGGCGCCACAACGGCCGGGAAACGTGGCAGCGTGCCCGCCGCCGCGGCACGGTGCCGGCGGCGGGGAAGCGACGGGGTTCCGGGATGGCGATGACGGGCGGCTGCCAGTGCGGCGCGGTGGGTTTCGAGATTTCCGGCGCGCCGGCGGCCCTGGTGGTGTGTCACTGTGGGCAGTGCCGCAAGCAGTCCGCCTCGGCCTTCGGCATCTCCGTGCGGGTGGACGCGTCGCAGCTGCGGCTGCGGCGCGGCGAGCCTCGCAGCTGGTCGCGCCCGACCGAGAGCGGGCACGTCCTGCGCTGCAGCTTCTGCGGCACCTGCGGCACCCGGCTGTGGCACCAGCGCGAGGGCGGCGGCACGCTGAGCGTGAAGGGCGGTTCGCTGGACGTGCCGATCGACCTGAACGGCGCGGTGCACATTTTCACGGCCGGCAAGCTGCCGGGGGTGGTGATCCCCGCGGGCGCCGAGCAGCACTCCGCCGCGCCGGGCTGAGCGCGCGGTGCGGGCGTGCGACGCCGCGGCGTCACCGCGCCGCCGGCCGGCCGCCGGGGGCACCGGGCGGGACGCCGTGCGGGGCGGGCCTCAGCCCCGCCCGCGCGGTTCGCCGGGGGTGTCCGCCGCGCCGTGGTAATCCGCCGCGGTGCGGGGCGCCGGGCGCGTCGCGCCGGCATAGGGGTCGATACCGCCATCGGTCGCCGCGAAGACGCGGCAGTTCTCGCACAGGTCCAGCACCGCCAGCCGCGCCGGGTCGGCGAACATCCAGTGCGCGCGCAGCTTGTTCTTCACCCGCTCCACGGAAGCGCGGGTGCCGAAGGGCTTGGCGCAGCGGGTGCAGTGCACCGGCTCCTCCTCCTTCACCACCACGCGCCGCGATGCCTCGGGGGAGAAGTTCAGCCGCGGTTCCAGGGTGATGACGCTTTCCGGGCAGGTCTTCGCGCACAACCCGCACTGCACGCAGGCATCCTCCAGGAAGGAGAGTTGCGGCGTGTCGGGATTGGCCGCCAGCGCGCCGGTGGGGCAGACGGTGGTGCAGGCCAGGCACAGCGTGCAGCCCTCCGCCGCCACCCGCGCCAGCCCGAAGGGCGCCAGTTCCGGCAAGGGCAGGATCTCGGGGGGCGCCGGCGCCGGGGCGACCGGGGCGGCGCCGATCCCCAGGGCCGCCAGCAGTCCCGGCCGGGCCGGCGCCGCGGCCTCGGGCACCGCGGCCGGGTGCAGCGCGCCCAGGGCGGCGCGGGCGATCTCGCGCGGCGTGCCCTGGGGCAGGAAGCTGGCGGGCGGCACGGCGGGTGGCATGGCGGGCAGCGCGCGCAGCGCCTCGCCCAGGGCGAAGGGGTCGTCGGTTTCCAGCGCGGCGGCGCGCGGGGCGGCGCCCTCGATCCCCAGCCCGGCCAGGATGGCGGCGGCGTAGTCCAGGTTGCGCAGCAGCCCGTCCGTGCCGTGGCGCCGGCGCGCCGGCAGCAGCACGCGCACCGCCTCCGCCCCCCAGGCCAGCGGCGCCAGCAGCGCGCCCAGGTCCAGCGCGCCGGGTTCCGCCCGCAGCGGCAGCACGCGCGCCGGCAAACCGTCGCCGTGCCGCGCCAGCGCGTCCAGGATCGGCTCGCCGTGCGTGCCGTCGTGCAGCAGCAGCACGGGCGCGGCACCGCCGGCCTCGGCATAGGCCAGGAGCAGCGTGCGAGCGCGGCGCAGGATCGCGTCCGCCGGCGGCAGGGCGTAGGTGATGGAGGCGGTGGGGCAGACCGCGGCGCAGGAGCCGCAGCCGGCGCAGATTTCCGCCGACACCACGACGGATTCCTTGCCCGGCGTGATGGCGCCGGTGGGGCACAGGTCCAGGCAGCGCGTGCAGCCGGTGCGGCGGTTGCGCGCGTGGGCGCAGAGCGCGGGGTCCTGCTGCACGAAGCGCGGCTTGTCGAACTGCCCCACCAGCTCGCCGGCCTGCGCCACCGCGCGGGCCACGGCGGCGGGGTCGGCGGGGTCGGCGCGCAGGTAGCCCAGCCGGACCTCGTGCGCCGGAAACAGCGGCGCGGCGCCCGACAGGTCCAGGATCACGTCGCAGCGGCTGGTGGTACCGTCCTTGCCCGGGCCCCAGCGATAGCTGGCGCGCGAGGAGGGCGCGGCCGCCGCCACCCTGTCCACCGCCACGGCGAAGCTGCCCAGCCAGCCCGTGGCGCCGCGGGCGCGGCCGCGCAGCACGGGGAAGCTGGCCTGGCGCGGCGGCTGCACCGCTTCCTCGCCGGTCAGCAGCACCGTGAGGTCCAGCTTCTCCGCCAGGGCGGCCGCGGCTTCCAGCGCCGTCGCGTCGCGCCCCAGCACCAGCGTCACGCCGCGGCTTTCCAGCGGCAGCAGCGGGGTGGGCGGCATCGGCACGGCGGCCGCGGCCAGCAGCGCGGCCATCTTGGGGCCGGCCTGCGCCGCCTCGTCCGACCAGCCGGCGGTTTCACGGATGTTGAGGAAGTCCAGCGCCCCGCGATGCCCGGCCTCCTCCGCTTCCTGGCGGAACAGCGGGCTTTCCT
Organism: Roseomonas sp. BN140053; assembly: GCF_047690175.1. Taxonomy (NCBI): domain Bacteria; kingdom Pseudomonadati; phylum Pseudomonadota; class Alphaproteobacteria; order Acetobacterales; family Roseomonadaceae; genus Roseomonas; species Roseomonas sp. BN140053. The sequence continues at coordinate 38,645 of NZ_JBLLEB010000023.1, forward strand.
GGGTGCAGGCGACGGAAATGTCGGCCTCGCCCAGCGCCGCGAGGAAGCGGGGCAGCTGAGAACGGCAGAGCTGCTCGGCGGGGCGCAGTTCCGAGCCGCGCGCGGCGCAGGCGCGCGCCAGGCGCGCCCCGTCCAGCGGCATCGTGTCCTCGCAGGAGCAGACGAAGGTGAGGCGCTTCGGCGCGTCGGACATGGAGTTCACGTCTTTTCCTCGCCGCCTGTCCGCGGCGGCACCGGCGGCATATATGCCCCCGCGATGGTCGTGACGAGGGAAACGGGCGCCCTGCCCGACCTGCCCAGCCTGTTCGAGCCCGTGCCGCTGCGCGAAGGCGCGGATGCGCTGGCCCATGCCGCCGCGCTGGCACCGTCGCGCGGGGCGGGCACGCTGCCCTGGGTGCGCTCGGCGTCGCGGGTGGAAGCGGCGGCGGTGCTGGAGCCGGAACTGCCGTTGCGGCGGGCGCGCATCGCGATCCTGGCCGCGGCCTCGGCGGCGCTGGACGCGCTGGCGGCCGTGGGGCCGCCGGAACTGCCGATGCAGCTGCGCTGGCCGGGCACGCTGACGCTGGACGGCGCCGCCGCCGGCGCGGTGCGGCTCCTGGTGCCCGACGGCGCCGCCGAGGACGCGCCGCCGCCCTGGCTGGCCGTGGGGGTGGAGCTGCGCCTGAGCTTCCCTGCGGGCACCGTGCCCGGCCGCCACCCGCACCTCACCAGCCTGGAGGAACAGGGCTTCGAGGACCTGGATGCCGCGGCCCTCACCGCCGCCTGGGCGCGGCACCTGATGGCCACGCTGCACGACTGGGAAGCGGGCGGCTTTTCCGTGCTGGCCGAGCGGGTGCTGGCGCGGCTGCAGCCGGAAGACTGGATGGACGGGGCTTGTCCCGCCCTGGACCTCGACACCGGCGACCTGCTGCTGGACCGCGGCGCGGGGCGCGGGCGCCACGCGCTGGGCGTGCCGGTGCTTGCCGGCGCGGAGCCGCCGGAAACTTCGCCCGGCAGCGCTTCCGCCAGCGGCGCCGGCTCCTTTCCCGGCCATCCCGCGGGGGCGCGGGCGTGAGCGGTGCCCTGCCCCGCACCCTGCGGCTGGACCCGTCCGACACGCTGGTGTTCACCCGCGCGGCCGAGCCGGGGGAATGGGCGGTGCCCGGCGGCTTCTGCTTCTGGGACGAGGAGCCGGAGGGCATGACCGGCCAGCGCCGCCAGGAATTCCGCGCCGGCTTCCTGGGGCTGGGCTCCTTCGGCTGGTCCACCCTGGTGGAGGTCGCGCCCTGCGACGCCGCCGCCCGCGAAGCCGCCACCGCCGCCCTGGCCGCGCACCTGCGCGCGCATCACGGCGCCCCGGACGAGGCCGCCGCCCGCGGCGCCGCGGCGGAGGAGATCAACTTCGCAGCCTCGCTGTGCGAGGGCCACCCGGCCGGCACGGTGCTGGCGCTGCACCGCAGCCTGGAAGGCGGGGCGCAGCGCGAGCGCTTCCGCACCCTGCACCGCGCCGACCGGCCGCGGGAATGGTCGGCCGCGGCGCTGGGCACGCTGCCGGTGTTCGCCACGGTGCTGGTGGAGGGCGAGGAAGAAGCGCCCGAGCGGCCCGACCTCGCCGCTCCCGATCCTTTCGGCGCGGGGCGGCGGCGGTGAGCGGCGGGAACGGCGACGGCCCGGCGGGGCGGAACGGCGCGGGCCACGCTCACGCGGCCGGACAGGCCGGGAATCACCGTCACGCGGCCGGGCCGGCCGGTGATCACCACCATGCGGCCGGGCCGGCCGGGCCGGCCGGGGACCACCGCCATGCGGCCGCGCCCGGCCACCCTCACGCCGCCGCGGCGGGCGAGGACACCCTGGTGGACTCCGCCGATTTCTGGGTCGCTTCCGGCCACGCGCTGTGCGAGCGCGACGCGCGCGGCCACCTCCTGCCCAGCCCCGGCCTGTGGCGCGCCTTTCTGGCCCGCCCCGAACTGATGCCGCCGCCCGAAGCCTGCGCCGCCGAGCGGCTGCTGCACGCGGAACTGCTGGAAGATCCCACCCGCCCGGTTCCCGCCGCCGAACTGGCGCGGCTGGCGGACGGGGATGCGCGGGAAAACTGGGAGCATTTCCTGGGCTTCCGCGACCGCGTGGCCGCGCATCCGACGCTGGAAGCCGCCTGGATCGCGCTGTTCCGCGACGGGGTGGCGGGGGTGCCGCCGCTGTTCCTGCAGATGCTGACGCACCTGGTGGCGCGCGCCGCGATGGAGGGCGAGGCGGACGCCTTCACCCTGCGCGCCGCCGAGATGCTGTTCCGCCCGCAGCGCGCCGCGATCCACCAGGGCGCCACCCTGCTGGCGGACGAGGAGGTCGTGGAGGCCCGCGCCGCCGAGGGCGACCTCGGCACGCTCGGGCGGCTGCTGGCGGAGGCCGGGGCGCCGCCCGCCTCGGTGGAGCTGGACGTGCTGGGGGAAGAGAACGCCGCCGGCTACCGCGCGCGCTCGGACGCGCACGACCTGGCGCTGGACATCGCCCAGGGGCGGCCGGGGCAGCAGGGGCTGGCGCGGGCGCTGGAACGGCTGCTGGCGCACCTGCTGGCCCTGCCCGTGTCCGTGACGCCCGTGCCCACGGTGGAGGACCCGCGCTGGAGCTGGCACGCCGGGCTGGACGCCGAGGCCACCGCCATCGCCAACGCGCTGTGGCGCGGCGAGGCGGTGGAGCAGGCGCGGCTGGCCCGCATCCTGTGGCTGGCCCGGCTGGAGATCCACGACCCCGCGCGGGTGATCACCCGGGTGCGCGGGCGGCCGGTCTACCTGGTGCTGGCGATGGATGCGGCGGGGCGGGTGCGGGTGAAGCCGCAGAACCTCGTGCTGGGGCTGCCGCTGGAGGAAACGCCGTGACGCAATGGGGCGACAGCGCGGACACCCGGCGCATCCCCGTCTGGGTGCTGGCCGAGCGCCGCCCCGGCGTCACCCGCTGGGCCGAGCACGTGTGGCGCGCGGTGGAGGTGCTGGAGGACGCGCCCGACGCCCCGGCCTGGACCCTGTTGCGCGAGGAGGCCGGCCGCGCCCTGTTCCTGGCGGGGCGGGCGGAGGTGGCGCTGCACCCCACGGACACGGACAACCTGCGGCACAACCTGGAAGCGGCCTCGCCCAGCCTGTGGGTGGTTCTGCGCGCGACGGAAGCGCCGCCGGGCATGGCGCTGCACCTCGTCACCGCCGATCCCGGCGAGGCGCACCTCTACGCCGACGTGGGCAACGACCTGCTGGAAGCCCTGCCGCTGCCGCCCGGCCTGGCCGCGACAATCGCCGAGTTCGTGGCCCGGCATTATCGCGAACCCACCTTCCACAAGCGCCGCCGCGAGCGCGCCGATCCCGAGGCGCTGGCCTTCGGCCGCGGCGGCCGGCGCGGCACGGGACCCTCCAGTGAGGGGGACGAGGATTGAGCGCGGGGGAGGAAGGCTTCCTCGCCCGCTGGTCGCGCCGCAAGCGCGCCGCCGCGGCGCCGGAAGCGGCGGAGGCCGCGGCGGCGACGGGCCGGCGGGATGCCGTGCCCGCGGCGGGGCGGCCCAATCCCGGAGCGGCGACGGTGGTGCCTGGTCCTGGCGCGACGGCGGTGCCTAATCCCGGCACGGCGATGGCGGTGCCCGCCCCTGGCACGGCGGCCATGCCGCCCGGCCTCGGCGCGGTGGCCGCGCCCGGTGCCGGCGAAGGGGGCGTGCCGCCCGGCGCGTATGCGGGGGCGGCGCTGCCGGAAGCCGGCGCGCGGGCGGCATCGCCCATGGCCAAGGCGCGGGTGGGCCAGCCCGCGGCGGAGGCTGCGGCCGCCCCGGCCTTCGATCCCGCCAGCCTGCCGGCGATCAACGACCTGACGGAACACAGCGACATCGCCGTCTTTCTGCGCCCCGGGGTGCCGGCGTCCCTGCGGCAGGCGGCGCTGCGGCGGGCCTGGAGCCTGGACCCCGCGATCCGCGACTTCGTCGGGCCGGCGGATTACGCCTGGGACTACAATGCGCCCGATGGCGGAGTGTTCGGCTTCTCGCCGACGCTGGTGGGCAACATCGAGGAACTGCTCGCCCAGGCGATCGGCGCACCGCGGGCGGAGGCGGGCGAGGCGCCGGCCCGGGCCGTGGTGGCGGGTGGGCCGGGCGAGGTCCTGTCGGGGACAGGGCCGGAGGGTACGGGGGAAGCGCTGCCGGTTCCGCCGGGCGACGCGCCGCCGGGGCCGCTGGGCGCCCCGGAAGCGGCCGCGCCGGGGGGAGCCGCGCCGGACGCCGCCTCGGCCGGATGGGGCGGCGATGCAGGGCCCGCCCTGCGCCTGTCGGTCGCCACGCCGGCCGAACCGGTGCCGCCCGCAGCCGTTTCGCTGCCGCCGGCGGTGGTGGCGCCCCCGGTGCCCGCGGCCACCCCGGCGCGACCGCGGCATGGCGGCGCGGTGCCGGCCTGAGCGGACGGTTCGCCTTACTTCCTTACGATCTTACTTCCTTACCGAGGGACGTCCGGGAAGCCCTGTTTTCGGAAGATAATCCTACACTTCCAGTAGCTTGCCGGTCAAGTTCCGTCCGCAATGTGGCAGATCCGGCGTTTTCTGACACATCCCGCGGCGGCCGCACCGCGCGCCCGAATTGCAACTGCTTCGCAACCAGCATCGCTCGCAAGGGCTTGTAAATCCACGCCTTGTGAAGGCCCCGGCTTTCGCGGGATAAGCACGCTCCGGGCCCGCTCGCCCGCGGATGACACGGAGTGCACGCGCCGGGATGTCGGGGGCCGGGAACCTGCCGGGAACGGATCAGCTGGAAGCGGAGCGCGCCCGGCTCTTCGCCCTGCTCGGCCGGTTGCTGATGGCGCCGCCGGACCGGGCGCTGCTGGACGGCCTGCGGCACCTGCCGGGCGACGCCTCGCCCCTGGGCCGCGCCACTGCCGCCCTGGCGGAGGCCGCACGCGCGGCCGAGCCGGCAGCGCTGGAGCGCGAGTTCCATGCGCTGTTCATCGGCGTCGGCCGCGGCGAGGTGCTGCCCTACGCCTCCTACTACCTGACCGGCTTCCTGCACGAGCGTCCCCTGGCACGGCTGCGCGGCGACCTCGCCCGGCTGGGCGTGACGCGCGCCCCGGGGATCGCAGAGCCGGAGGACGCGCTGGCCTTCCTGTGCGAAACCTATGCCGGGCTGCTGGGCGGCGTCTTCGCCGCCGGCCCCGCCGCCGCCCCCGCCTTCCTGGCCACGCACCTGCTGCCCTGGGCCGGGCGCTGCTTCGCCGATATCGAGGCCGCGGCGGCCGCCCGCTTCTGGCGCTCCGTCGCCGCCCTGGGCCGCCTGGCCCTGGACATCGAACAATCCGCCGCGGACCTCGCCGCATGACCGGCCCGCTGCCCTTCGCGCAGGCCCGTCCCCGGTGTCCGGGGCGCGCTGCGCGGTTGCTCTCGGTGGCCCTGAGCGTGGCCAAGGGGGCTCTGCCCCCTTGGAGCCCCCGCCAGGAGCTTAGGCTCCTGGACCTCATGAGTGCCTCCGGCGGGGGCGGGATGGCCGACGGCCAACATAATGGACCGCCTTGTCCGACCCGCCCCCGCCGGAGGCACTCAACGTGGGGTCCGGGGAGCCTAAGCTCCCCGGCGGGGTCCAGGGGCAGCGCCCCTGGCCAACGTCAGAACAACAGAGAGCAACCGGGCAACACGACCGGGAAGCCGGCGATGGGGCTGCGGGGTGACGGTCAGGCACGATGAGCGCGACGTTTGGGAGTGTGGTGCGATGAGCGAGCGGGACCGGGACGGAACGCCGCAGCGGCGCGGCTTCCTCAAGGCGCTGGGGCTGGCGGCGGGCGGGGCGGCGGTGGCCGGCGTGGCGGAGGCGGCGGACCCGCCGTCGCGCGCCGATGCCGTGCCGCCGGGGATGGCGCGCAAGGAGAACCCGCAGCAACGGGTGGCGGCGCGCTACCGCGAAACGGATCACGTCAAGGCGTTCTACGCCACCAACCGGTACTGAGAACGGGGATCGCGCGGCCATGCTGATCAAGCGCAGCGACGGCAAGCCCGCCCGGCAGCGGCTGTCGGGTGCCTATGAGGGGCTGTCTTCCGGCGGGCTGGACCGGCGCGGCTTCCTGCAACAGGCCGGGCTGGCCGGCGCGGGGCTGGCGACGCTGGGCGCCCTGCCGCTGACCGCGGCGCGGCCAGCGGCGGCGGGGCCGCTGGACCCGCAGGGCGAGGTGATCCGGGTCAAGAACATCTGCACCCACTGCTCGGTGGGGTGTTCGGTGATCGGCGAGGTGCAGCACGGCGTCTGGGTCGGGCAGGAACCGGCCTATGGCTCGCCGATCAACCGGGGGGTGCACTGCGCCAAGGGCGCCTCGGTGCGCGAGCTCGTGCATGGCGACCGGCGGCTGAAGTATCCGCTGAAGCTGGTGGATGGCGAGTACCGGCGGATTTCCTGGGAACAGGCGATCGACGAGATCGGCGCCAAGCTGCTCGATGTTCGGGAGAAGATGGGGCCGGACAGCGTGTTCTGGCTGGGCTCGGCCAAGTTCACCAACGAGGCGGCCTATCTGTTCCGCAAGTTCGCGGCCTTCTGGGGCACCAACTCGGTGGACCACCAGGCGCGCATCTGTCACTCGACCACGGTCGCGGGTGTTGCCAACACCTGGGGCTACGGCGCGATGACGAATTCCTTCAACGACATCCGCAACAGCAAGACGCTGATGGTGATGGGCGGCAACCCCGCCGAGGCGCATCCCGTCTCCATGCAGCACCTGCTGACGGGGCGCGAGATGAACCGCGCCAACCTGATCGTGGTGGACCCGCGCTTCACCCGCACCGCAGCGCATGCCACCGAATATGTCCGCCTGCGCCCCGGCACCGACATCCCGGTGATCTGGGGCCTGCTGTGGCACATCTTCGACAATGGCTGGGAGGACAAGGAGTTCATCCGCCAGCGCGTTTACGGCATGGAGGAGATCCGCGCCGAGGTCGCCAAGTGGAACCCGGCCGAGGTGGAGCGCGTCGCCGGCATCCCGCCGGAGCAGATGAAGCGCGTGGCGGAGATCTTCGCGACGCAGAAGCCGGCCACGCTGATCTGGTGCATGGGCGCCACGCAGAAGACCGTGGGCACGGCCAACGTCCGCGCCTACTCGATCCTGCTGCTGGCCACGGGCAATGTGGGCAAGGCGGGGACGGGCGCGAACATCTATCGCGGCCACACCAACGTCCAGGGCGCCACCGACATGGGCCTGGATGTGACCACCCTGCCCGCCTATTACGGGTTGGACGAATCCGCCTGGCGGCACTGGTGCCGGGTCTGGGACGTCGACTACGAGTGGATGAAGGGGCGCTTCGCCAGCCCGCAGCTGATGACGGCGCCGGGGATTCCCACCACGCGCTGGTTCGACGCGGTCACCATGCCCAAGGACCAGATCGAGCAGCCCAATCCCGTCAAGGCTATGGTGGTGATGGGCCATGGCGGCAACACCGTCACCCGCATGCCCGAGAGCATCAAGGGCTTGGAGCAGCTGGAGCTGCTGGTGGTGGCGGACCCGCACCCCACCACCTTCTCCATGCTGTCGGAGCGCAAGAACGGCACCTACCTGCTGCCGATCTGCACCAGCTTCGAGACCTACGGCACGCGCACGGCCTCCAACCGCTCCGTGCAGTGGGGCGAGAAGATCGTGGACCCGATCTTCGAGAGCAAGTCCGACTACGAGGTGATGTACCGCCTGGCCAAGCGGCTCGGCCTGGCGGAGCAGATGTTCAAGGGCATGGACATCCAGGGTGAGGCGCCCACGGCCGAGAGCCTGCTGCGCGAGATCAACCGCGGCTGCGTCAGCGTGGGCTACACCGGCCAGTCGCCGGAGCGGCTGCGCCACCACATGGCCAACGAGCAGTATTTCGACGTCTCGACGCTGCGCGGCCGGCCCGGCACGCCGGTGGAGGGCGAAACCTACTGCCTGCCCTGGCCGTGCTGGGGCACGCCGGAGATGAAGCATCCCGGCACGCATATCCTCTACAACCCCGACCTGCACGTGAAGGACGGCGGCAGCACCTTCCGCGCCCGCTTCGGGGTGGAGCGCAACGGCAAGACGCTGCTGGCCGAGGGGTCCTGGAGCAAGGGGTCCGAGCTGACCGACGGCTATCCGGAATTCACCGTGCGGGTGATGAAGCGCCTGGGCTGGTACGACGAGCTGACGGCGCGCGAGAAGGAGATCATCGAGCGCATCGGCGGCACCCAGGTGGACAACGTGTCCTGGTCCACCGACCTGAGCATGGGGATCATCCGCGTCACCATGGAGCACGGGGTGATGGCCTACGGCAACGGCAAGGCGCGCGCCGTGGCCTGGAACCTGCCCGACCCCGTGCCGGTGCACCGCGAGCCGATCTACACCGTGCGCCCCGATCTGATCGCGCAGTACCCGACGCTGCCGGACCGCCGCGGCTTCCGGCTGCCGCACCTCGGGCGCAGCGTGCAGGAACGCTCGCGCCAGCTGGTGAGCGAGTTCCCGATCATCCTGACCTCCGGCCGGCTCGTGGAATACGAGGGCGGCGGCGAGGAAACGCGCTCCAACCGCTGGCTGGCGGAGTTGCAGCAGGAGATGTTCGTGGAGATCAACACCGCGGACGCGGCCGAGCGCGGCATCCGCGAAGGGCAGATGGTCTGGGTATCCGGCGCGGAGAGCAACGCGCGCACCCGGGTCAAGGCGCTGGTGACGGAGCGGGTGGGCAAGGGCGTCGCCTTCATGCCCTTCCACTTCGGCGGCATCTGGCAGGGCGAGGACCGGCGCAGCCATTATCCCGCGGGCACCGATCCGATCGTGCTGGGCGAGAGCGTCAACACGCTGACCACCTACGGCTACGACCCCGTGACCTTCATGCAGGAAGCCAAGGTCACGATCTGCCAGATCCGCGCGGCGTGAGGAGATAGCCCAATGGCCCGCATGAAGTTCCTGTGCGACGCGGACCGCTGCATCGAGTGCAACGCCTGCGTCACCGCCTGCAAGAACGAGCACGAGGTGCCCTGGGGCATCAACCGGCGCCGCGTCGTGACGCTGAACGACGGCGTGCCCGGCGAGCGCTCGATCTCCATGGCCTGCATGCACTGCACGGACGCGCCCTGCCAGGCGGTGTGTCCGGTGGACTGCTTCTACACCACGGCCGACCACATCGTGCTGCATGACAAGGATCTGTGCATCGGCTGCGGCTACTGCTTCTACGCCTGCCCCTTCGGCGCGCCGCAATACCCGCGGCTGGGCAACTTCGGCGGCCGCGGCAAGATGGACAAGTGCACCTACTGCGCCGGCGGCCCGCAGCAGGACAACACGCAGGCGGAGTACATCCAGTACGGGTCCAACCGCATCGCCGAGGGCAAGCTGCCGCTCTGCGCGGAGATGTGCTCCACCAAGGCGCTGCTGGCCGGCGACGGCGACATCATCGCCTCGATCTACCGCGAGCGGGTGCAGACGCGCGGCTACGGGTCCGGCGCCTGGGGCTGGCGCACCGCCTATCGCGAGGACGTGGCGGTATGATCCGCCGCCTCGCACTGCCCGCGGCGCTGGCCCTGGGGCTGGCGGCCGGGCTGCCGGCGCTGGCCCAGGCGCCGGCGGCTGATCCCGCCGTGCCGGCCGCCGGTTCGGGCGCGGCGCCGTCCAACGTGGCGCCGGAAGCCCCGGGCACAGTAGCGGCCCCGGCGTCCGGCGCCGCGTCGCCGGACGCGCCCGCCGCCCCCTCGGCTGCACCCGGTGCGGCTCCGGCGGCGCCTGCCACCGGGGACGGCGCTGCCACCGGGCCGGCCGCGGCTTCGGGGGCGGGCACCGCGGTGCCGGGGGCCAGCGACGGGGCCACGGCCAATGCGCCCGGCCCGGGCGCGGCGGCGCCGCCCACCGCGGGCAGCGCCGACCATCCCGTGGCGCCCAACTCGCCCGAGCGGCAGGCGCCGGTGCCGGAGGTGGGCGCCGGGCGCGGTGCCCCCGGCAGCCCCGGCACCAACAACGCGCAGCAGCCGCAGGCGGCGCCCATCGTGCCCTCCGGCACGCCGGCGGCGCCCAACCCCTACGGGCCCGGGCAGACCCCCGTGGCGCCGCAGCCGGAACGGCCGCCGCAGCCGACCACGCTGGGCAACCAGCCGTTGCGGCAGCCCTTCACCGACCGCGGCCAGGCGGATGCCGCCGAGCAGGAGCTGCGCGCGGCGCTGCGGGGCGACCGCATCCAGGGGCGGATCAGCATCCCCGACGGCAAGGCGGCCTCCCTGGTGCAGCCGGAAGGGCGGGACTGGCGCTATTTCCGCAACGTCATCCTGCCCTGGGTCGGCGGCGTGGCCGTGGTGGGGATGTTCGCGCTGCTGGCGCTGTTCCTGCTGGTGCGCGGGCGCATCCGGCCGGAGCACGGCATGTCCGGCCGCAAGATGGGCCGCTTCAACGCGATCGAGCGCGCCAACCACTGGATGGTCGCGGCCTCCTTCGTGGTGCTGGCCTTGTCGGGGCTGAACCTGACCTTCGGCGGCTGGGTGATCCGGCCGGTGATCGGGCCGGAAGCCTTCACCGCGCTGAGCGAGGCGGGCAAGACGGCGCACAACTTCCTGGGCCTGCCCTTCACCGTCGGCGTGCTGGTGATGTTCGTGCTGTGGGTGCGCGACAACATCCCCAACAAGCTGGACTGGGACTGGATCAAGAAGGGCGGCGGCTTCATCGGCCGCGGCCACCCGGCGGCCAAGCGGTTCAACTTCGGGCAGAAAATGGTGTTCTGGATCACCGTGCTCGGCGGCGGGCTGGTGGCGGTGAGCGGGTACTTCCTGATCTTCCCGTTCTACGCGCTGGATATCCAGGGGCAGCAATGGGCCTACATCGCCCATGCTACCCTGTCCGTGCTGATGATCGCGGCGATGCTGGCGCATATCTACATCGGCTCGGTCGGCATGGAGGGCGCCGTGGAGGCGATGAGCCAGGGCGTCGTGGACTACAACTGGGCGCGCGAACACCACTCCCTTTGGGTCGAGGAAGAGTTGGCCAAGGCCCACGCCGTGGTCGGCCCGCCCCCCGGCGCCCCGCCCGGCGCCCGCATCGCCGGGGCGGACTGACGCCGACGGCTCGCCATCACGGCGTGGCGCCCGGGGGAACCGGTCTGGCGGGGCGGTTGCTCTCGGGTGATCCGACCTCGGCCAGGGGCGCTGCCCCTGGACCCCGCCGGGGAGGTACGAACTCCCCGGACCCCGCGCTGAGCGCTCCGCGAGGAGGGGCTTTGCGGAACCGTTTGCCCTCGCGGCGCGACCTGTCCCGCAGCCCCTCCTCGCGGAGCGCTCATGAGGTCGAGGAGCCTAAGCTCCTCGCGGGGTGTCCAGAGGGGCAGAGCCCCTCTGGCCCCGGCCCGACCATCGCAGACCAACCACCCCCACCAGCCCCACTCCCCGGCGCCACCCCGCGACGGAGAGCCGTCGCGTGAGCCCGCGCGGCGGGATGCGGGTGCTGGGGCTGGCGGGCTGGAGCGGCGCGGGCAAGACGACGCTGCTGGCGGCGCTGATCCCGTGCCTCCTCGGGCGGGGGGTGAGCGTGTCGACGCTGAAGCACGCGCATCACGGGTTCGACGTGGACCGGCCGGGCAAGGACAGCTTCGTGCACCGGGAGGCCGGGGCGTCGCAGGTGCTGGTGGCCTCGGCGCAGCGCTGGGCGCTGATGACGGAGTTGCGCGGGGCGCCGGAGCCGGGGTTGGCGGAGTTGCTGGGGCAGCTGGCGCCGGTGGAGCTGGTGCTGGTGGAAGGCTTCAAGCGGGAAGGGCACCGGAAGCTGGAGGTGTTCCGGGCGGCCAACGGCAAGCCCTGGCTGCATCCGGACGACGCTGGCATCGTGGCGGTGGCGGCGGACCGGCCGCCGCCCGCCCCCCTGCCCCACGCGGCGCTGGACGACGTGCCGGGGATCGCCGACCTCGTCCTGGAGCATGCCCGGCCTTGGCCCAGCTGACTGATGACTGCTTCGCCTTCGGCGGGCCGCTGCTGGGCGTGGAGGCCGCGGCGGCGCTGATCGCCGAGCGCGTGCCGCCGCTGGCGGGCGAGGAGCGCCTGCCGTTGCTGGACGCGCGCGGGCGGGTGCTGGCGCGCAACGTGATCGCGCCGCGGCCGCTGCCGGGCTTCTTCAACAGCGCCGTGGACGGCTTCGCCTTTCGCCATGCCGAGCTGCGGGCCGAGGGCGAAACGCGGCTGCGCCTGGCGGGCCGGGTGGCCGCGGGGGCGGAGGCGCCACCGCTGGACAAGGGCCAGGCGATGCGGGTGCTGACCGGCGCGCCGATGCCCGAGGGCGCCGACACCGTGATCATGCAGGAGGACGCGGCGGCCGAGGACGGCTTCGTGTTCCTGCGCCCCGGGCTGCGGTGCGGCGCCAATTGCCGCCCGGCGGGGGAGGACGTGCCGCGCGGCGGCCTGGCGCTGCGCGGGGGCAGCCGGATCGGGCCGGCGGAGATCGGACTGGCGGCGGCGCTGGGCCTGTCGGGCCTGCCGGTGACGCCGCGGCCGCGGGTGGGGGTGTTCAGCACCGGCAACGAGCTGGTTTCGCCCGGGCGGGCCATCGGCGGGCCGCGCGCCTACGACAGCAACCGCTACACGCTGCTCAGCCTGCTGGCGGGGCTGCCGGCGGAGGCCCGCGACCTCGGCATCCTGCGCGACGCGCCGGCGGCGATGGCGGCGGCGCTGGCGGACGCCGCGGGCGCGCACGACCTGCTGCTGTGCTCGGGCGGCGTGAGCACCGGCGAGGAGGACCATGTGCGCGCCGCCATCGAGAGCGGCGGCTCGCTGGTGTTCTGGCGGCTGGCGGTGAAGCCGGGACGGCCGGCGGCGATGGGCGTGGTGGGCGGCACCCCCGTGCTGGGGCTGCCGGGCAACCCCGTGGCGGCGGTGGTGACCTTTCTGCACCTGGCGCGGCCGCTGATACTGCGGCTGGCCGGGGCGACCCCTGCCCCGCTGCCGCGCTTCACGGCGGTGGCCGAGTTCTCCTACCGCAAGAAGGCGGGGCGGCGGGAATACGTGCGGGTGTCGCTGCACCCCACCGCGGCCGGCGCACCGATCGCGCGGAAATTCCCCCGCGAAGGGGCGGGGCTGCTGTCCTCGCTGACGGAATCCGATGCCTTTGCCGAGCTGGATGAGAACAGCGAGGGCGTCGAGCCCGGCGAGGTGGTGCGCGTGCTGCCCTTTGCCGCGGTGTTCTGAGGCGGCCCGGACGCCGTTCGGCCCCGCCGGGCACGATCCTGGCGTCGTCCATGGCGCGATGCCCGGCGCGGGCTGCGCTGCGCGGCTTGAGGCGGCAGGTCCGGGGCGTGGGGGCCGCGGCCGGCCGCAGTTCAGCCGGCGCCCAGAATGCCCTTGGGCCGCAGCGCCACCACGCCGGGGGCGTCCTCCGGCTCGCGGTCGAGCAGCCAGGCTTCCAGCTGCTGCGGCGGCATGGGGCGGGCGAACAGGAAGCCCTGGGCGGCGTCGCAGCCGAGGCGGCGCAGCACCGCGGCCTGCGGCTCGGTTTCCACGCCCTCCGCCACGATCTCCAGCCCCAGCCCGTGGGCGAGGGACACGCTGGCGCGGATGATCTCCTCCGCCCGCAGGTCCGAGCCCAGGCGCTGCACGAACTGCTTGTCCAGCTTCACGCCGTCCAGCGGCACGCGCAGCAGCTGCGCCAGGCCGGACCGGCCGGTGCCGAAATCATCCAGCACCAGCCGCGCGCCGCGCCCGCGCAGGGCGGCCAGTTGGTCCAGGGTGCGATCGCTGATGCGGTCGAGCAGGATCTCCTCGGTGATCTCCACCTCCACGCTGCGCAGCGACAGCCCGGCGCGCTCCACCTGCTCGGCGATGTGCAGCGCGATGTCGGCGCGGCACACCTCGCTGGCCGACAGGTTCAGGGCGATGCGGGCCTCGGCCAGGCCGGAGCGGCGCAGCGCCGCGAAGGCGGCCAGCGCCCTTTCGCGCACGACCTGGCCGAGATGGCTGGCCCGTTCCGGCCCGATCACCGCGAAGAGCTCCGCCGGCGCGATCGCGCCCACGGCCGGGTGGGTCCAGCGCGCCAGCGCTTCCACGGCTATCACCGGCGGCGCGGTGCCGGGGGCGTGGCGCAGCGACACGATGGGCTGCAGATGCGCCGCGGCCCCCGGGAGGGCGCCGCCCGGCGGGTGGTGCGGCGCGTCGTCGGCCTCGAAGGCGCGCAGGATGGCGGCGGCGTGCAGCAGCCGGGCGGCGTCGTCCCGGCCGGCATGGCCGACGCCGCCGCGCCCGTCCCGCTTGGCGCGCAGCAGCGCCTCGTCCGCGACGCGCAGCGCCATTTCCGGCGCCGCGGCATCCCCGGGCATGGTGGCCACGCCCAGCGTGGCGCCGAGCCGCAGCTGCCGGGCGCCGTGGTGCACCGGCTGGTTCAGGCTGGTGCAGATGCGCTGCGCCACGGCGGCGAGGTCGCCGGGCTTGATCGGCCCGGCCAGCAGCACCACGAACTCGTCGCCGCCGGTGCGCCCGACCATGTCGCCCGGCCGCACGGCGGCGCGCAGCCGGTCGGCCGCGACGCGCAGCAGGGCATCGCCGGCCGCATGGCCCTCGCCGTCGTTCACCTCCTTGAAGTGGTCGAGGTCCACGGCGATCACCGCGAGCGGGTCGGACCGCATCGCCGCGGCCGCGAGGGCCGCGGTCACCGCGCGCCGGTTGGGCAGGCCGGTCAGGGAATCCGTCAGCGCCGCTTCGCGGGTGCGCAGCAGCGCGCGGCGGAGCTCGAGGTTCGCCACCACCGCGCGCGCCAGGGTGCGCAGGCTATCGACTGCATCGGCATCGAAGGGCCGGGGCACGCGGTCGATCACGCAGAGGCTGCCCAGGGCGAAGCCTTCCGCATCGATCAGCGGCACCCCGAGATAGGCGCGGATTTCCGGCGCCCCCGTGACGAAGGGGTTGTTTCGGAAGCGCGGGTCGGCGGTGGTGTCCTCCACCACCAGGGGCTGGCCGGAGGACAGCACCGTGACGGCGCAGAAGGCGTGGTCGCGGGGGGTTTCCTGCACGTTCAAACCGTGCCGCGCCTTGAACCATTGCCGGTCGGCATCCACCAGGGACACCAGGGCGATCGGGCTGCCCGTCAGGCGCGCGGCCAGGGCCACGAGGTCGTCGAAGGCGGCCTCGCTGGCCGTATCCAGCACCTGGTAGGAGTGCAGCGCGGCGAGGCGCTCGGCCTCGGTCGACAGGGGTGCAGGCGGCATCATGCGCGCTCCCAACCGGCGGGGCCCACCCGGCCTCCCGCGCTTCGCATCGCCACCCTCCGCCGCCGTTGCAGGCCGGGGCGGATCGCCGGGTCCAGGATGTAGCTGACCGGTGCCGCCGTCACAACCGCGGATTGCACAAAGCAGCGGCAGCGCCGCCGCGGCGGGGTGGGCTTTCCGGCCGCGGCGGCCCCTGGCGGCAGTTTCCGTGCCGGCTGGTGGAACGCCGCCCCGGTTCCGGCGTTCCGCCCCGCAGCGCGGAAGCGGGACGGGTGCCGGGCGGCTGAAGGCGGGCTGGGATGGATGCGAAGCGAACGGCAGCCGGGGACCCCGGATGGTCCTTTCTGTCCGGCGGCGGTGAGCTGGCGCGGCTGATCGCGGATTTCGACTGGTCCACGACCCCGCTGGGGCCGATCGAGAACTGGCCGTCCAGCCTGCGCACCGCGGTGGGGCTGATGCTGCGCTCGTCGGTGCCGATCGTCACCCTGTGGGGCGAGGACGGCATCATGATCTACAACGATGCCTATTCCGGCTTCGCCGGCGGCCGGCATCCCTGGCTGCTGGGCACCAAGGTGCGCGAGGGCTGGGCCGAGGTGGCCGATTTCAACGACCACGTCATGAAGGTCGGGCTGGCCGGGGGCACGCTGGCCTATGCGGACCAGGAGCTGACGCTGCACCGGCATGGGCGGCCCGAGCAGGTCTGGATGAACCTCGATTATTCCCCCGTGCCCGGCGAGGACGGGCAGCCGGCGGGGGTGATCGCCATCGTGGTGGAAACCACGGGCAAGGTGCGGGCGGAACGCGAGCTGCGCGTGGCCGCCGAGGCGCTGGCCCAGCTGAATGCCGAGTTGGAGCAGCGGGTCGAGGAGCGCACCCGCGACCGCGACCGGATGTGGCGGCTGAGCACCGACATCATGCTGGTGGCCGGGTTCGACGGGCGCATCGAGGCGGTGAACCCGGCCTGGACCACCCTGCTGGGCTGGACCGAGGAGGAGCTGATCGGGCGAGACTTCACGGAGCTGCTGCACCCCGAGGACGCTGCCACCACCCGGGCCGAGGTGGGCCGGCTGGCCGAGGGCGTCACCACCCTGCGCTTCGAGAACCGCTACCGCCGCCGGGATGGCGGCTATCGCTGGCTGAGCTGGACGGCGGTGCCGGACGAGCACTTCATCCATGCCGTGGGCCGCGACATCCAGGCGGAAAAGGAGCAGGCGGCGACGCTGCTGCAAACCGAGGACGCGCTGCGGCAATCGCAGAAGATGGAGGCGGTGGGTCAGCTGACGGGCGGCATCGCGCACGACTTCAACAACCTGCTGGCGGGGATCACCGGGTCGCTGGAGCTGCTGGGCACACGGCTGGCGCAGGGGCGGATGCAGGACGCCACCCGCTACATGACGGCGGCGCGCGGGGCGGCGTCGCGGGCGGCGGCGCTGACGCACCGGCTGCTGGCCTTCGCGCGGCGGCAAACGCTGGACCCGCGGCCCACGGATGCGAACCGGCTGGTGCAGGG
This sequence comes from Roseomonas sp. BN140053, assembly GCF_047690175.1. NCBI lineage: Bacteria > Pseudomonadati > Pseudomonadota > Alphaproteobacteria > Acetobacterales > Roseomonadaceae > Roseomonas > Roseomonas sp. BN140053. The sequence continues at coordinate 55,278 of NZ_JBLLEB010000023.1, forward strand.
GATGGAGGAGCTGATCCGCCGCACGGTGGGCCCGGCCGTGGCGGTGGAGGTGGTGCAGGGCGCGGGGCTGTGGACCACGCTGGTGGACCCCAACCAGCTGGAGAACGCGCTGCTGAACCTGTGCATCAACGCGCGCGACGCCATGCCCGATGGCGGGCGCATCACGGTGGAAACCGCCAACCGGCGGCTGGACGAGCGCGCGGCGCGCAGCCGCGACCTGCCGCCGGGGCCCTTCGTGTCCGTATGCGTCAGCGACACCGGCACCGGCATGACGCCGGAGGTGGCGGCACGGGCCTTCGACCCCTTCTTCACCACCAAGCCGATCGGCCAGGGCACCGGGCTGGGGCTGAGCATGATCTACGGCTTCGTGCGCCAGTCCGGCGGGCAGGTGCGGATCTATTCCGAGCCCGGACAGGGCACCACCGTGTGCCTGTACCTGCCGCGCCACGGCGGGGCGGAGGAGCCGGTGCCGGCCAGCGCGCCCGCCGCGGCGCCGCGCGCCGAGCAGGGCGAGACGGTGCTGGTGGTGGATGACGAGCCCACCGTGCGGATGCTGGTGACGGAGGTGCTGGAGGAGCTGGGCTACACGCCGATCGAGGCGGGCGACGGGGCGGAAGGGCTGCGGGTGCTGCGCTCGGACACGCGGGTGGACCTGCTGATCAGCGATGTCGGCCTGCCCGGCGGCATGAACGGGCGGCAGCTGGCCGATGCCGGCCGCGCGCTGCGGCCCGGCCTGCCGGTGCTGTTCATCACCGGCTACGCGGAGAACGCGGTGGTGGGCAATGGCCGGATGGAGCCGGGCATGCACGTGCTGACCAAGCCCTTCGCGATGGACACGCTGGCCGGGCGCATCCGGGCGATCATCGCCGGGGGCTGAGGCGGGCGGGAGGCGCGCGCCTCCCGCCCTGCCGCTCGCGTCACCCCGGCGTCAGGGTGATGCGGCGCTCGGCGGCGCCTTCCACCGCCGGGCGGCTGTAGAGCATCGGCACGAAGCCGCCGGTACGCCAGTTCTCGAACAGGTCGCGGTAATGCGGGCTGGCGGGGTCGCCGGACTGGCCGGGCGTGTTGACCACCCGGCTGTTGTCCCAGGCGCCGACATCCACCACCATTCGGAAGGAAGCGCCGGCTGTCAGGCGGAAGCTGGCCGGCGCGTAGGTGGCGGCGGAGACGGTGAAGCCGCTGCCGGCCTTGGGGCTGGGGCCGACGCGGAAGCGGGTCCGCAGCGCCTCGTCCATCCAGGCGGCCATGGGGTGGTCGAACTGCACGGTGTGCACGCGGCCCCAGGCCCAGTTGTTGCGGTCCGGCCCCATGCGACCCGCGGCATCGGCCAGGGCGGCGCGCAGCGTGTCCGCCAGGATGGCGTCGCGCCTGGCGGCGGGGTCGGCGCCGAGGCGGCGGTCGGGGTTCTCCATCAGCTCCACGGCGGTGCGGATGTCGCCGGCGCCCACCGTGGCGCGCAGCGGCTGCGGCACGGCGGCGGCGATGATGGCGGGGCGCAGGTGGCGGGTGGACCACAGTTCCATCAGCGCGCCCTGCGGGCTGTTCTCCGTCAGCTGGCCGTCCCAGGTGCCGATCCAGGCGATAGTGTCGCGCAGCGCCGGGTCGTCGGTGCGCAGCTGCGACAGCACGCGGGCCAGGCGCAGGTCGTGGCGCGACACCACGTCCATCTGCAGCGCCGCGGCGCCTTCCACCGTCAGCCTCGGCGTGGCGGCCAGGACTTCGCGCACGCGTTCAGAGCGGGAAGGGTCGGACCATTCGCGGCCGATCAGCGCGGGCGGGTAGCCGGCGGGCAGGTTGTTCTCGTTGGAGGTGTTGAGGAAGCCCTGGGGCGGGTTGATGGAGACGGGCATCTCGGCGCGGTCCAGGAAGCCCTCCCATTCGTAGCGGCCGTCGCCGGGCACGGGCAGCAAACCGTCCCAGTTGCGCCGGCGCGGCATCAGCCCGCCCGGCACCCAGGCGATGGTGCCGGAGGTATCGGCGTAGACCTGGTTCTCGGACGGCGCGCCCCAGCGGTCCATGGCGCCGAGGAACTCGTCCACGTTGCGGGCGCGGGTGTAGTCGAGCCCGCCGAAATACGGGGCGGTGCCGGGTTCCAGCCACACGCTGCGCACCGCCCAGGCGCGGTTGCGGTCGGGCTGTTCCAGCACCACGGGGCCGTGGCGGGTGAACTTCAGCGTGACCTCGCGGGCCGCTTCGCCGCGCACGGGGATGCTTTCCCGGATCACCCGCATCGGCTCGTCGTGGCCAGCGTAGCGGTAATCGTCGCGGTTGCTGGCGGAGGTTTCGTAGAAATACAGGTCCTCCTGGTCCATCGCGAAGATGGTCAGGCCGAAGGCCACGGTGCCGTTGTGGCCGATGGAGATGCTGGGCAGCGCGGGCTCGCCGGCGCCGATCACGTCCATGCCCGGGGCGCGCAGGTGCACGACGTAGCGCAGCGAGGGCGTGCCGTGCGCGCGGTGCGGGTCGTTGGCCAGGATCGGGCGGCCCGTGGCGGTGCGGCCGGCGGCGACCACCCAGTTGTTGGAGCCGATGGTGGACAGGTCGTAGGGCTCGGCTTCCGCGCGGCGGCCCTCGGCGGTGAAGGGGACGTTGCGCGTGGCCAGCTCGAACACGTCCAGCACGTTGGCCGGCACGGCGCAGGGGTCCAGGCCCTGCGGCACGGCGGGGGCGGGGTCGGGCGGGTCCAGGCGCTGGCGCAGCGTGTCGGTGGCGGCGTCGGCGCCGCACATCACCTGGGCGCGGCGCAGCTCGGACTGCACGTTGCGCGTCAGCCCGTGCGAGCGGATGCGCACCACGTCCTCCGGCGCCCATTCCGCGGGTTCGTAGTTGCCGACGCGGAATTCCACCGGCAGGCGCGACGGGTCGGCCTTGGCCCAGCGGATGAAGGCGTTGATGCCGTCGGTGAAGCGGGTGGCGACACGGCGGGCGCCGTTGCCGTAAGACAGCCATTCCGTACGCATGTCGCCGCGGAACAGGAACAGCCGCGCCGCGCGGTCCTGTTCCACGAAGGCGGGGCCGAAGGCTTCGCTCACCAGGCCGAGGCCGCGGCGGCGCCACAGGTCGATCTGCCAAAGCCGGTCGCGGGCGGCGTTGAAGCCCTGGACGAAGAAGGCGTCGTCCTGGCTGGCGGCGGTGATGTGCGGGATGCCCCAGCGGTCCACCAGGATCTCGGCCGGGGCGGACAGGCCGGGCAGCGCGATGCGGTCTTCCGGGATGGCGGCCGTGGCAGGCCGGGCCTGCGGCGCGGCGGGCTGTGCCTGGGTGGTGGGGGCTTGCGCCTGAGTGGTGGAAGGCTGTGCCTGGGGGGCGGCAGGTTGTTGCGGCGCTGTGGGCTGCGTCCGGGGCGCGGCAGGCTGCGCCGGGGGCGCGGCAGGCCGGGGCTGCGGCGTGGCGGGCTGCGCCTGAGCCAGGCCGGGGTTGGGAATGGCCGCGAGCAGGCCCAGCCCGAGCAGGGCTGCCCTGGTGGAGTGCGACATGGGTTCCTCCCGTTCGTTGGCGCCGAGCCTAGGCGCATCCACCCCGGGCGCAACGACTTTCCCGGTGGCGCCGGCCGTGCCGCCGCGGGCGGACCTCAACCCTGCGTGCGTGGTGGCCCGCCCGGCGCGGAACGCCCTGGTTCCGCTGCGTGGTCCTGCGTGGCGCGATGGGTGCGGCGCCTACGTGGCGGGGGTGGCGGCCAGCTTGCCGCTGCACCGCCTCGGCCCCCCGGGGGAACCGGGGCCGTGGTGGTGTTCCTGATGGGCAATGGCTGGATGCACGGCGCCACGCTGCCCCTGGACGGCGGCTCGCGCTTGGTTTGAGTGGCCGGCTGGATCGGCTGGGTCTGGGGTGAATCGGCCGTGGCCAAGGGGGCTCTGCCCCTTGGAGCCCCCGCGAAGATCTCGCGCGAAGACCTCGGCCTCCCCAGCGGGGATCCAGGGGGCGGCGCCCCCTGGCCACAGCCAGGATACCCAGGCGCAACCAGCCCGGGCCGAGTGCGCCGGCGTCAGCGCGTCATGCGCAGGCCGCGGAGGCGGATCAGGCCGTCGGGAACCTGCACGAAGCCATCCAGGGAGCGCTTGAGGCCGACGATGTTCTTCACCGTCCACAGGTACATCAGCGGCAGGTCCTGGCGTTCCTGTTCCCAGACCCGGGCGTAGATGCGGCGGCGCTCGGCGGGGTCGGTGGGGATGCGGGCCTCGTCCAGGGCGGCGTCGGCGGCGGGGTTGTTCCAGCGGCCGTAGTTGAAGGTGCCGCGGCTGTGCAGCTGCTGCCACATGTTGCCGTCGGCGTCGGCACGGCCGGACCAGCCGATCATGTAGGCCTGGAAGTCGCCGCTGTAGCCGGCCTGCAGGGAGGAGGCGAACTCCATCACCCGCACCTTCACGTCGAAGCCGGCTTCGGCGGCCATGGACTGGATGACCTCGGCGGCCTGCTGCACCTCGGGGCTGTTGCTGGTGGTGATGGTCACCGGCACCGGCAGGGGCACGCCGGCCTGGCGCAGCAGCTCGCGCGCACGGGCGATGTTGCGCTCGGGCGGCTGCAGCTCGGGCATGTACATCGAGGAGGAGGGCGGGTTGGCCTGGATGGTGGGGGTGAAGAGCCCGTCGAACACCACCTGGATCAGCGCGGTGCGGTCCACCGTCAGCTCGAAGGCCTGCCGCACCAGCCGGTTCTGGCCGATGGACGTGTTGGCGGCGGGGCCGTTGTTCACGTTGAAGTTGATGCCGGTGTAGGACAGCCCGTCGCCCACCGCGAGGCGCAGGCGGCTGTCGCCGCGGATCGCCGGGATGTCGTTGGGCACGATCTGCTCGACGATGTCCAGCGTGCCGGCCTGCAGGTTGGCCGCGCGCACGGAGGAGTTGGGCAGCGGGCGGTAGACCACCTGGTCGAAGTGGTAGTTGGCCGCGTCCCAGTGGCCAGGGAAGCGGCGCAGGGTGATGCGGTCCTGCGCCACGCGGCTGTCGAACTGGTAGGGGCCGGCGCAGACCGGGCGGGTGCCGAAGTCGCGGCCCAGCGCCTCCCCCGCCTTGGGCGAGATGATGATGCCGCCGCGGTCGGTCAGCAGCGACAGCAGCGGCGCGGAGGGCGCCTTGAGCACGAGGCGGACGGTGAGCGGGTCCACCACCTCCACCGACTGGATGGAGTTCAGCTCGCCCACGCGCATGGAACCGCTCAGCGTCATGTGGCGGTTGAGCGAGTAGCGCACGGCCTCGGCGTTCAGCGGCTCACCGTCGTGGAAGGAAACGTTGGGGCGCAGGTGGATGCGCAGGTGCGTCGGGTCCTCGTACTCCCAGCGCTGCGCCAGCTGCGGCACGACGTTGAGGTGCTCGTCGAGGTCGAACAGCTTGTCGCACATCGCGGCGTAGACGATGCGGCCGACATAGGAGGAGCCCAGCGTCGGGTCGAGCAGGTCCGGGTCCTCCCGCAGCCCGATGTTCAGCGTGCCCTGGGCCTGCGCGGCGGTGGCGCCGAGCAGCAGGGCGCAGGCGGCGAGTGCGAAGCGGCGCATGCCGGGATTCCTCGTGTGCGGATGTGGATGGTGGTGCGTGGGGGGCGTGCCGCCCTGCGGGTCGGGCGGCGCGACGCTCCGTCCGCCGCCGTCCCGCATCAGGAGGCCGGGATGCCGTCGCGTTCGACGGCGGCGTTGATGACCTCGCGGTCCAGCGTGCCCCAGGGATTGGTGCTGCCGGCGAGGTGGCGGCGGAACACGGCGAAGCGTTCCAGGCTGACGCGATGCAGGCGGCGCAGCTCGGCCAGCGGGTCGGGGTGGTCGTCGGCGCGGATGTCGAGGTCCGGGTAGGGATCGGCGGTGCAGATCTTCAGCCCCGCGCCCTGCTTGCCGCGCTTGTCGCCGCCCGCTGCCTCGCCGGCTTCCAGGGCGGAGATCAGGCGCTCGGCCAGGCTGCCGGTGGCCGCGTGGAAGCCGTCCAGCGTGGCCTGCACCACCGCCGGGCCGGCCAGCATGTTGCCGGCCACCGACACGTCCACGCCGCGCACGTGTCCGGCCCAGCCCACGCAGTCCGGGCCGCTGTGCTGGGCGATGCGGCCCCGCGCGTCGACGATGTGGAACTGGCGCTGCAGGATGCCGGGGTCGGGGCCGACCAGGGCTGCCAGGATGTCCTCCGGCGCCTCGCCCGCGCGCAGGCGAGGCATGGCGTGCACGGCATACATCGGGTTCACCAGCGCCTGGGTGGCCAGCGCGCCGACGCCGCCCTCCACGTGGATGCACAGGGCGCCGACGGCAAAGAAGCGGGACGCGACGGCGGCGCCGAGCGCGCCGGTCTGCGGGTCGCGCACCAGGATGGAAAAGGTCATGGCGGGCAGGTTTATCGCATCGCCCGGCCGCGGCAAGGCATTCGCGGGAGGCGGCGGCGATCCGGCCGGGGGCGCCCTCCGCATGGCGCCGGGATGATGTCCGGCCTTGGCAAGGCCGGGGGAGTGAACTCCCCCGGTCCCCCTCCTTTTTTCAGGCGTGAAAGTGCTTGGGTGGCCACGGGTGCACTCGAAAACTCACGAAAACAGAAGGGGGTCCGGGGGGATGCTTCCCCCCGGCCTTCCACTTTTCACCGGGTTCGGCTCGACGGCCTCAGCCCAGCAGCAGGGCCGCGACATCCTCGGGCGAGGCGGCGATCGCGTCGGCCCCGGCTTGTTCCAGCTCCTCCCGCCCGCCATAGCCCCACAGGGCGCCGATCGCGCGGACATGGTTGGCCTGGGCACCGGACATGTCGAAGCGGCGGTCGCCGATCATCACCGCCTCCGCCGCGGCGATGCTTTCGCGCGCGAGGATACGGGCGATCAGCTCTGGCTTGTGGTCCAGCGCGCCGCCGGGCTCGGAGCCGTAAAGGGCGCTGAACTGCGGGGTGAGGCCGGCATGGTCCATCATCTGCCGCGCCGCGGTGCTGCGCTTGGAGGTGGCCAGGAACAGCCGGCACCCGGCGGCGCGCAGCGCGTCCAGCAGCGCGGGGATGCCGGGATACAGGGCGCTGTTACGGAAGCCGCTGGCGGCGTAGTGGCGGCGATAGGCGGTCACCAGCTCCTCGGCCCGGGTGTCGCCGTAATGCGCCAGGATCTGCCCCGCCACGTCGCTGATCGGCGGGCCGAGCACGAAGTCCATCGCCATCGCCGGGTCCGGTTCGTGCCCGAGATCGCGCAGCGCGGCGTCGAAGCTGGCGAAAATGCCCGGGCGGCTGTCGAACAGAGTGCCGTCGAGGTCGAGCAGGACGCAGGCGGGAGGGGACACGGCGGTTCGCGGCCTTTCGGGGATGCGGGCTTCCGACAGCTTTTATGGACCCGCGGGCGACAACGCGCACAGGGCCGCCGTTGCCCCCAGCCCGCGGCAGCATCCCGAAAAAAGATGAGGGAGGGTCCGGGAGGGAGAATTCCTTCTCCCTCCCGGGCTGCCCGTGTCAGGGCCGACGGCGGCGGGCGGGCCGCCGGCGAACAGCCGGCCGCGGAGATGCGCGGCGTTCAGTGCGGGGCGGCGGTGGGGCGCACCACGATCTCGTTCACGTCCACGTCCGCCGGCTGCTCGATGGCGAAGCGCACGGCGCGGCCGATGGCGTCGGGGCGCAGCGCCACCGCGCGGTAGATCGCCATCGCCTCGGCCGCGACCGGGTCGGTGATGGTGGAGGCCAACTCGCTTTCCACCACGCCGGGGTGGATGCAGGTCACGCGCAGCGCCGTGCTTTCCTGCCGCAGGCCGTCGGAAATGGCGCGCACCGCGTATTTCGTCGCGCAGTACACGGCGGCGGTGGGCGACACGCGCAGCGCGCCGACGGAGGCGATGTTGATCACGTGGCCCCAGCCCTGCGCCAGCATCCCCGGCAGCACGGCGGCGATGCCGTACAGCACGCCCTTGATGTTGACGTCCACCATGCGGTCCCATTCCTCGACCCGCAGCGAGGCCATGGGCGAGAGCGGCATCACGCCGGCGTTGTTGACGATCACGTCCACCTGGCCCCAGGCCTCGCCCGCTGCTGCGGCGAAACCCGCGACGTCGGCGCGATCCGTGACGTCCAGCCGGCGGGTGAGCACAGTGCCGCCCGCGGCCGTGAGCTCCCCGACCAGGGCGTCCAGCCGGTCGGTGCGGCGGGCGCCCAGCAGCAGCTTGGCTCCCGCCGCGGCCAGTTCGCGGGCGATGCCGGCGCCGATGCCGCTCGACGCGCCGGTGATCAAGACGACCTTGTCCATGCTGTGCTCTCCGTTGGCGTTTCGCGAACCGCGGTGCGGTCCGTCGGCGCAGGAGGTAGCGGGCCGGGATTGCCGCGATAATCTGGCCATTCCTGTCCAGTGCGGTAACTGTGGCTTACCAATATCCATCGATCCCGACGCTTCGCGTCCCCAGGCCGGCCGCCCCGAAACCGTCCCCGGCGGCGCCTCGGGCCTGCCCGCCCCCGATCCCGGCGTGCCCGAGCTGCACACCTCCGGTCCCGGCGTGCCCGGCCTGCACGCCCCCGGCCGGCCTGCCCCCGCCCCCGGCGCGGCCGACCTCGGCGCCCCCGACCTCAATGCCCTGGCCGTTTTCGCCGCCGTGGCGGAAGCGCGCAGCTTTCGCGCCGCCGCCGACCGGCTGGGCGTCACCCGCCCCGCCGTCAGCCAGTCGATCCGCAAGCTGGAGAATGCGGCGGGCATCGCGCTGCTGCTGCGCACCACCCGCAGCGTGCGCCTCACGGAAGCGGGGGAGCGGCTCTTCGCCAGCGTGTCGCCCGCGCTGCGCGAGCTGCGGATGGCAGTGCAGGCCACGCGCGAGCTGGGCGGGGCGCCGAGCGGACTGCTGCGGCTGGCGGTGTCCTCCATCGCGGAGAACTTCCTGTCCGGGCCGCTGCTGGCCTCCTTCCTGGAGGCGCATCCCGGGGTGCGGCTGGACATCGTGGTGACGGATGCGGAGTTCGACATCGTGGCCGAGGGCTTCGATGCCGGCGTGCGGCTGGGCGAGGTGATCGCGCAGGACATGGTGGCGGTGCCGGTGTCGGGCGGGCAGCGGCAGCTGGTGGTGGCGTCACCGGGCTACCTGGCGCGGCACGGCGCGCCGGCGCATCCGCGCGACCTGCCGGCGCATCGCTGCATCGGCTGGCGCCCGGGCCCCGGCCTGCCGCCCTATCGCTGGGAGTTCGCGGAGGAGGGGCGCGAATTCGACGTGGCCGTGGCGCCCGAAGTCACCACCAACGACATGTGGCTGATGCTGCGCCTGGCCTGCGCCGGCGGGGGCCTGACCTTCGGCATGGAGGACACCTTCGCGCCCTTTATCCGGCGGGGCGAGCTGGTGCCGGTGCTGGAAGGGTTCAGCCCGGGCTTTCCCGGCTTCTTCCTGTATTTTCCCAGCCGCCGGCACCTCGCGCCCAAGCTGCGCGCGCTGGTGGACCACCTGCGGCAGCGGCGCGCAGCCGGGGCACGCTGAGGGCGGGCGGTGGCCGGCCCGGCCGGCGCCTGCCGCGGCGGCGGGTCAGAAGCGGTGCAGGCGCCCGACCGGGCTGCGCAGGATGAACCAGGCGCGGCGCAGGGTTTCCGCCAGCAGCTGCCGGCGCAGCGCGAAGGGGCGCAGCTGTGCCAGCAATTCCGCTTCCCGCCGCGCGGTGGCATCGCGCGAGGGCGTGGCGGCGAGGACCGAGGCGGCGGCGGGCGCAGCATTTCCGGCGCAGTCGGCAGGACTGGCGGCGCCGGCCGCGGGGCGCTGCAGCACGGCGAAGGCCTCGCCCCAGAAGGCGCAATCCGGATAGGCGTAGCCCTCGCTCCAATGGTTCTCCACCACGCCGAGCCCCGCAAAGGAGGCGAGTGCCGGCATGCCGTCCGGGTAGTAGCGCCAGCAATCCACGGGAAAGCGGTGCACCGGCCCGGCGGAAGGCGCCACGATCGCGGCCAGGCCGTTGCCGCGCAGCACGCGGGCGATCTCGCGGATCGTCAGCCAGGGCCACTCGATGTGCTCGAAGGCCTGGCCGGACACCACCACGTCCACGGAGGCGTCGGGGATCTCGGCCCAGCGGTAGGGGTCGCACGGCACGATGTCCACGTTGGGGCCGGGGGCGATGTCGAGGCCGCGGTACTGCCAGGGCGGGGCCTCGAAGAGCGGGCGGTAGCTTTCGGTCGCGGCGGCCACGGCGGTGCTGCCGACATCCAGGATGCTCAGCGGCGCGTGGCGGTGTTCGCCCAGATAGGCGTCGCGGAAGGCGCGCATCTTGTCGAAGGAGGAGCGGTGCATGGGTCGTGCGCGCTCAACCCGGTGCGCCGCGGCGCGGGGCGGCCCGCCACCGTGTCGCCGGCCGGGGACGCGGCGGGCGTCCCGGCATCCGTGCCGCTCGTGGTGGCCGCATCTATTTCCCCCGCCGGCGCATGCGCGCCCGACGCGCGCGGCGGCGAGCATGGCATGCCTGCCGTCGCAATGGCACGGGCCGCGTGCCGGAGTCGGCCCTGCCGGGATGTCGGGGCGTGCGGCGGACCCGACCCGTCGTCGTGCCTGCCGCAGGGGCCGCGTTGGATAATCAGCCGGCCTGAAGCACCTGAAGACATTTCGCCATGGCGTAGGCGATCTGGCCTTCCTCCTCCCGGCCCATCGCGTGGCATATCAGGGAAGCACTGGCCCAGACATGCTCCGTGCCGGGATCCAGGATCAGCGCTTCCTGCACGGTTCCGTGCGCTTGTGCCAAGGCGCCGCCCTCGTACTCGCGAAGTGCCAGGTTCGCGCGCGCCGAGCCGTTAAAGGGGTAATCGGCCACGAAGCTCCTGGCCCTGCGCAGACGCGCCTCCTGGTCGCCGGGCGACCCGGGCGCGACGACCTTCTCGAAGGAGCGCTCCAGGTCGGCGTTTGACCATTCGAGATGGTGCTGGTCGAGCCAGGCCTTGGCCTCCTCCCTTTCCGTCGGCATCTGCACCAATAGGTAGGTCAGGAAGTTCAGGAGTATCTCGCCGTCCTCGTCATGCGGCGGGGGTCCGGAGGTCGCATCCCGGTGGATCAGGGGCCAGATGGCGCTTGCCCGATCGGCGAGGTCGGCGAGGCCTGGATGGCCCGCCTCGCGGAAAACCCCGGCCACCATGCCCGCGGTGGTCGGATCACCGTCGACCGCGCGGTGCCGCTCGATGGGGATTTCGCGGTAGACCAGTTGGGCGAGCACCCGTGACAGCCTGTGAGACGGCCTTTGCCACGCCGGCACGCCGCTGAAGGAACCGGGGGCTTCCAGAAAGGCGGGAGTGAGCGCATCCGGCAGCACGACCCGCTCCCGGAGCATGTGGCGCAGCCATTCCTGGCCGTCCTGCTCAGCGATCCTGGCGAAGCTTGCCGCCATGCCCCATGCCGGGCGGAGCGCATGCCCCGGCAGGTCCGTGGCCCCATCCCTGGGAAAGGCGTAGAAGAAGGCGCCCACATCGGCATGGAACTCCTCGAACCGCGCCGCATAGGAGCTGTATCCGAACTCCGCCGCCAAGCCCGTGATCTTCATCGCTTGATAGGTGACGCGCGCTGCCAGCCCCAATCGGGCATAGGCCAGCAACCAGCTGTCGCAATCCGGTGCCGCGCGGGCAAGGCGCTCACGCTCCCCCACCTTCGCGATGGCGAGGTCGATGTCGTCGGTCAGTTCGCGCACGGGCGGAACCGGCAGTGTGGGCTTGAACTCCGCGAACCGCCATGCCGCCATCCCGAGATCCGCATCCTGCAGGAGGTAGGCGGGGAGATCGGAATCCTGCGCGACCTGGCGCCTGACCCAGTACAGGCGACAGAATGCCCATGAGGCTGCGTCCGGCTCGATCACGAAGCCATGGTCCAGGAGGCTGAACAGATACTCGACCGCTGCCAGGAATCCGTTCTCCTTGATGATCCAGAGGGCGGCGCGGACCAGCTTGTTACCCGCACCGACCGTCGCCATCTGCGGCCCATTGGAGCGGTCGAGCTGCAACTGCCACATGGCCGCGTAGGATTTCAGCAGGTCGTTCCAGGTAAAGTTCGGTGCCTGCCGCACGTGCCCTGCGGGCGGAGTGTTATCCGGCCAGTCATTCGTCTGGTAGAGCATTGGATGGTCAGAGGCGGGCGGGATGTCCCCGTTGCGATCGGCCAGTTCGAACAGTGGATAACAAGGCCGAAGCCGGTTCTGGACGAAACGCTGGAGATCGCTGAGGTCGAGGCGACGCTGCAGCGCCCACTCCGTGCCGTGCGTGTTCATCATCGATGTCATCTTCGAGGCGTTCATGCTCCTGAGCACGTCCGGATCGCCGAGGCGCTGCAAGGCTTCCGGGCTCAGGGCCGAGAGGTCGAGGAGCTTCGGATTCAGGTAGGCTCCCAGCACGCCGAATGCCCGGACCTGATGCGCCAGGCTGACCGTCATATGTTCAAGCAGAGGAGGGCTGGCACCCATGGCTCAGCCGGCCAGTTTCGTGCCGAGCTTCACGAGCGCCATGATGTCGTCCTTCGCGCCCCAGAGCTTCCGGAGTGCGATCACCAGGTGCTCGACGACCTTCTTGCCCCCGGCCCGTGAATAGGGAATCTCCTTGGCCGCCAAGGCGCGTGTGAGCGCGTCGGCGAATTCCGGCCCCGTGCCATGTCGCGCGACCGCTTCGCCGGCGCTTGCCAACACGCTGCGTGCCCGGTGTGCCACCTTCTCCAGGCCGTCCAGCCCGCCGAGCGGTACGTAGGCCGGCGTTCCAATGGCAGCCATGCGCGCGACCAGGACGATGCCGGGCAACTCGATGTGTTCCTCCGGGAAGAGCCGGCGCGCGAAGTCCACCATCGCGCCGGCCTGTGGAGCGAGTGCTTCCGCCTCCCGGGCATCGGCGCCGCGGCGGACAAAGAGCGCGAGAACACCTTTGCCGGTATCGAGCCCCAGGGAATGGCCGCCGACATAGTCGTCCACTGCCTTGTCGACGTCAGCCGCATGGATGACGATGGCGTAGCAACCCGTGAATTGCCGATCGAGTGCGGCGAAGGTTTCTTCCTGAAGCAACCTGTCGACATTGGCGACCGGGCCGACCAGCTTCTTGTCTCTGGCCTCGTCCACGGCGCCTTCGAGCAAACGGCGAAGTGGCTGCTGTGGCATGACGAGCCTCCGCCCATGAACGACTTGCGAGACCAGGCTGCCATTTCATTTTGATCCTGATACGAAATGAACACAAGGGGAATGGCCGCGAGCACCTTCGGGGGCACGGCGCCGGAGGCACAGGCCGCCGTGCACGGGTCATGCCGAACCCCGCCCGTGCGCCCTGCCCTATCAGGCAGGGCGCACGGGCGGGTCTCGGGTGCCCCAGGCCAACAACAAGTTCGCGGCACAACGCCGCCCCGCCCGACAACTTGGCGCGCGACGGGCACGTTGCCCCCGCGGAGACGCCCCGCGGCGCTCCGCAGGGACGGGAAAGGGTGGCGCATGGCCGGGGCCGTGATCTTCGACGTGGACGGAACGCTGGTGGATTCCGTGGACCTGCACGCGCGCGCCTGGCAGGAAGCGCTGCAGCACTTCGGCCACGCGGTGTCCTTCGACGCGGTGCGCTCGCAGATCGGCAAGGGCGGCGACCAGCTGATGCCGGTTTTCGTGCCGGCGGCGGAGCTGCAGCGGCGCGGAAAGGAGATCGAGAGCTTCCGCTCCGACCTGTTCAAGCGCCGCTACCTCGGCGAGGTCACAGGCTTTCCCGGCGTGCCCGCGATGTTCGAGCGCGTCCGCGCCGCGGGGCTGCAGGCCGTGCTGGCGTCCTCCGCCAAGGGGGATGAGCTGCAGACCTACAAGCGCATCGCGGGGATCGACGATCTGGTGGAGGCGGAAACCTCCTCCGACGATGCGGAGAAGTCGAAGCCCTTCCCCGACATCTTCCAGGCCGCGCTGGACCGGGCCGGGGTCAAGGCCGGCGAGGCCGCCGTGGTGGGCGACAGCCCCTTCGACGCGGAGGCCGCCGGCCGCGCCGGGATCACCGCGATCGGGGTGCTGTGCGGCGGCTTCCCCGAGGCGGCGCTGCGCGAGGCCGGCTGCCGCGCGGTGTTCCGCGACCCCGAGGACCTGCTGGCGCGCTTCGACGCGTTTCTGCGGGCGGCGGAACTGGCGCCGGGCTAAGGCGGGCCGCCGCGGCCGGGGGGAGGGCCGGGCGCAGCGGTCAGCGATCGGGCGATGGCCGGTTCACCCCGGGCGTTGAAGCCCCCGTTCGGGCGTGCCGATACTCCGGCCAACCGACGCGCGCGATCCCGGACAGCCTCGCTTTGGCGGCGAGGGCGCCCGCAGCGGGCCGTTTCGGGCGATGCGCGGAACGCAGGGAGGAAACGCGATGCTGGCCGGCCATGCGGGACGGATAGCGCTCCCCCAGGGCCGAAGCCGCCACTCCGCGGCCGGCGCCGAGCCACGCGGGGGCGGAAGGGCAGCCTCGCCCGGACACGGCGAGGCTGGCGGGCGTTGGGGCAGACGCGGTATCTCGCCCCCATGTCCTCCGCTACCGTGCAAACCGCCTGGACCAGCCTGGGCGTCGGCCTGTTCGTACTGGCCCTGAAGGGCACGGCCTGGTGGCTGACCGGCTCCACCGCCTTTTTCGCCGAGATGCTGGAAACGGTGGTCAACGTCGCCGCTGCTTCGGCCGCGCTGCTGGCGGTGCGCTATTCCGCCATGCCCGCGGACGAGAACCACCCGTATGGCCATGCCAAGGTGGAATATTTCTCCGCCGTGCTGGAAGGCGCGCTGATCGTGGTGGCGGCCACGCTGATCCTGCAGGAGGTCTGGCAGGCCTGGGCGGCGCCGCACGCGCCGGACCGGCCGGTGATCGGGCTGGTGCTGTCGGCCGCCGCGGCGGGGGTGAACGTGGTCTGGGCCACCATCCTGGGGCGGCGCGGGCGGCGGCTGGGATCCCCCGCGCTGGTGGCGGATTCGCGCTACCTGATGGCGGACGTGGTGACCTCCGTCGGCGTGGTGATCGGGGTGGGGCTGGTCACGGTGACCGGGCTGCTCTGGCTCGACCCGCTGATGGCCGGGGTCACGGCGGTCATGATCCTGTTTTCCGGCTGGCGGCTGCTGCGCGAAAGCGTGGGCGGCCTGATGGACGAGGCCGCGCCGCCCGAGCTGCTGGGCCGCATCCGCGAGGAAGTAGGCAAGGCGGCCGAAGGGGCGCTGGAGGCGCATGACCTGCGCACCCGCCGCGCCGGGCGCTACACCTTCGTGGAGTTCCACCTGGTGGTGCCCGGCACCATGACGGTGGAGGAGGCGCACGCGATCTGCGACCGCACGGAAGCGGCGCTGCGCGAGGCGCTGGGCACCGCGGTGATCACCATCCACGTGGAACCGCACGCCAAGGCCAAGCAGAGCGGCGTGCTGGTGTTGTGACCCGCCCGCCCCCGGGGCGGGGGGAAGCACCGCTCCTGCCGGGGCAGCGCCGGCCGGGAGCGGCGCCGCCGCGGCGCACGCTGCGCCTGCCCGGCGCCGGGCTGCCCGGGCTGCCCGGGCAGTTTGAACAGCCGGGGCCGGCGGTGGCACGGCTGCGGGCGCCGCGGCCGGGAGACGCCGCGGCGGGCCGACCGGTCGCGGTGCCGCCGCTGCGGTTACCGGGGCGCGGCGCGGCGGGGTTGCGACCCTGGCCGGCGCTGCTGTCGCTGCTGCTGCATGCCGGGGCGATCGCCACCGTGCTGTTCTGGCTGGGGCGTGCACCGCCGCGCGAGCCCACCATCCTGGAAGGCGTGCCGCTGGTCTGGGCCGGCGGCAGCGACGGCGCCCGCGGCGCGGCGCCCGAACTGCCCCCGGCGCCGGAGGCCGTGGCGCCCCTGCCCGAAGTGCCGGAACCCGCGCCGCCGCCCGAAATGCCGGAAGCACCCGCGCCGGTGGCGTCGCCCGCCGCCCCGCCCTTGCCCGAACCGCCGCCCGGCGCGGTGCCGCCGCTCGCGGCCGGGCTGCCGGCGCCCTTTCCCGCGCCGGAGGCGGCCGCACCGCTGCCGGCCGCCCCCGAAGCACCACCTGCCCTGCCCTCGGTGGCGATGGCCGAAGCCGGGCTGCCTCCACCGCTCCGTCCCGCGCCGGTCGCCGTGCCGCCGGCACCGCCGATGCCGCCGCGCCAGGTCGCGGCCGCGCCGCCCGCCCCC
>NZ_JBLLEB010000024.1:0-66828 GCF_047690175.1 Roseomonas sp. BN140053
GCAGCAGCACGAGGTAGGGTGCGACCAGACCCCATTCCTCATCGGATACGTCGGACGGATAAGCCTTGCGGGTCATCCCGCAAATCTGGACCTCCCCTCAGTCCACAACAGCCTCTAGGGTGTATCGAGGCAGAGGGTAGCATTCTGCTCCTCCCGTATCGCTGAATACTATTCCTTCCAGCGGATCCCCTGCCGCACCACCCGCGCCGGGGAGCCCACCGCCAGGCTGGCGGGCGGGATTTCCCCGTTCACGATGGACCGCGCCCCCACCGCGCTGTCCGCGCCCACCCGGGCGTTGCGCAGCAGCAGCACGTCCTCGGCCAGCCAGACCCGGTCGCCGACCTCGATGTTGCCCGGCGGGTTCAGCACCTCGCCCGAGGCCGCGTCCATCAGCGTGTGGCTGTCGGAGGTGCGGAACTTCACGTTGGCAAACAGGCAGTCGTCGCCGATGCTGACGAAGCCGCCGGTGACGTTCATGAAGATGCCCGTCCGCGCGCGTAGGTTGCTGCCGACCGTGACGCGGGCGCCGGGCGACTTCATGTGGATGTCGCCCCGGGCAATGCTGCGGTCGCCGATTTCCAGGATACAGTCGGGCGAGCGGATATGCACGGTCAGGCCGGCCAGGACGCAGTCCGTGCCCAGGCGCACGCGGCAGCCCCGGCTGTGGAAGTGCAGCCGCAGCCCCTGGCTGTGGCCCTCCACGGTGTTGTCGTCGGTGTTGCCGAGAATCTCCATCACATCCTCCTCGCGGCTTCGCTACGCCGCGACGGGTATCCCGGATGCGACAAATTCCAGTGAAGCCTCAAGGCGCCGGGGCCGGCTCGCCGAACTGCGGCACCAGTCCGAGGTCGCGGATCAGCCCGGCCATGGCCTCCGCCGCGGCTTCGGCGCGCGCGGCATCGGTGCCCTTGGCCACCAGCGCCACGCCGTTCCCCGTCGGCCGCTCATAGGGGTAGGAGCCGATATCGAGGTCGGGAAAGCGTGCCTGGATGGCCGATAGCCCGTCGGCGATCCGCCCTTCCAGCAGTCCGACCGCATGCACGCTGCGCGACTGCACCGGCGCGCCGCCCACCAAGCTGGGGGCCAGCGCCTCGAACATGGACTGCATGATGCGCGGCACGCCGGCCATGACGTACACGTTGCCGATGATAAAGCCCGGGGCCACGGACACCGCGTTGGGGATCAGCGTGGCGCCGCGCGGCATGGTGGCCATGCGGCGGCGGGCGGCGTTGAACTCGCTGCCGGTCTTCTCGTAGTGCGCGCCCATGATGGCCATCGCCTCGGGGTGCTCTTCCCAGGGCACGCCGAAGGCGGCGGCGATGCATTCCGCCGTGATGTCGTCATGGGTCGGCCCGATGCCGCCGGTGGTGAAGATATAGGTGAAGTTGGGCCGCACCGCGTTCAGCGTGTCCACGATGGTGTCGCGGACGTCGGGGATCACGCGCACCTCGCGCAGCGGGATGCCGAGCTCGCCCAGCCGGGTCGCGAGGAACTTGATGTTGGCGTCCTGCGTGCGGCCCGAGAGAACCTCGTTGCCGATCACCAGCAGGCAGGCCGTGGGATTGCCGCTCATACCCGCCCGCTCCGCAGCGCGGCCGTGCCTCTGAGCCCGGCCGGGATGATGGAGGGGAGGGGCACGGATCGCGGCAGGTCGGGCATGGGGCTTCCTCGTCGCCCCGGAAGTTACAGGAAGTCCCGCAGCAAGGCCACCAGCGGCCGGTCCGCCGGGGGCATGGCGTAGTCCGCCAGCTTGTTGGGCCGCACCCAGGCCAGGGCCTGACCTTCGCGCGCGGTGGGGTTGCCCTCCCAGCGGCGGCACAGGAACAGCGGCATCAGCAGGTGGAAGCCCTCATAGGCGTGCGAGGCGAAGGCGAAGGGTGCCAGGCAGTTGGCGGACACGTCCACCCCCAGCTCCTCGCGCAGTTCGCGGATCAGGCCGGCCTCCGGGGTTTCGCCCGGCTCCACCTTGCCGCCGGGGAACTCCCACAGCCCCGCCAGCGCCTTGCCCTCGGGGCGGCGGGCCAGCAGCACGCGCCCGTCAGAATCGATCAGCGCGCAGGCCGACACCAGCACGAGGCGCGATCCCGCCGCGGCGCCCGGCACCGCCTCAGGCGCGGCCGGGGGCACGGCTTCCGCCGGAACCGAAAGCTCCGCCCGGCCGGCGCGGAAGCGCAGCACGGGCAGGCGGGCGTTGCGGGCCATGAACTCCGCCTCCCCGCGGCCATCCTCGCGGAAGCCGATCCGGCGTAGCACGGCGGCGGAGCGCGGGTTCTCTTCCAGCACGCTGGCGGACACCCCGTCGATGTCGAGATTGGCCAGGCCCCAGCGCGCCAGCCGCCCGGCCGCTTCCGTGGCCAGCCCCTCGCCGCGGTGGCGGCGGCCCAGCCAGTAGCCCAGCTCCGCATCCCGGCCCGCCAGGGTCAGGCCGACGCAGCCGATCAGCGGCCCGTCATCCGCCTCGCCGCGCACCACGGCCAGGTGAAAGGCGCGGCCGTCGGCGATCTCCTCGCGCGTGGAGGCGATCCAGGCGGCCGCCAGCTCGCGCGGGTAGGGGAAGGGGACGCGCGACAGCATGCGCGCCACCTCCCAGTCATTGACCAGACGGTGCAGCTCCGCCGCGTCGCCGTCGCGCAGCGGGCGCAGCACCAGCCGCTCCGTGCGCAACGGCGCGAAGGGCACCGCCTTCTCCGGCGGCGCTGCGCCGGTCAGCGCTTCCACCACCCCCGCCGGCGCGGTGCCGCATCGGCCGGGGCGCCGTCCAGCAGCACCGGCTGCACGACGGGGCCGGCCACCGGCTCCGCCGGGGTGGCCGGTGCGGCGGCCGGTTCCGGCTGGTCCGCGGTGGTGGCGGGCTCGGTGACCGTCTCGGCCGGCGCGGGAGCGGCGGCTTCCGGGGCAGCGCCTTCCGGGGTGGCCGCTTCGGGGGCCGTGGCTTCCGGCGCGGTGCTTTCCGGTGCAGCGCTCTCGGGCGCGGCGGCTGCCGCAACCTCCGGGATCTCCGCCTCGGCGCCGGGACCCTCGGCCGTCACGGGGGCTTCCGCCGCCGGCGACGCGGCCGCGGGCTCCGCGTCCGGGGTGGCGTCGGCCCAGCCCCCCGCGGCGGGGCTGGCTTCGGCCACCGGCGGCGCGCCGCGGCTGCTCACCGCCGCATCGCCGCGGGTGGCGCGCTGCGCGGCCGCCTCGGCCGCCGCTTCCGCCGCGGCCATGGCGTCGAACACGTCGTCATAGGTGCCGGCGAAGGGATCGGCCGGGGTGGGGCCGGAGTAGCGCGGCGCCGTGGGCTGCGGCGGCATGGCAGCGGCTTCCGGTTCCTCGGACGGGGTGGCGGCGCCGGTGGCGGACAGGCCTTCCTCCTGGCGGCGACGGCCACCGCGGCGGCCACGGCGACGGTTGCGCGGCTCCTCGCCGGCACGCTCGCCGGCAGCGTCCTCGGCCGGAACCTCCCCGGCGGCCGCCTCCATGATGGCAGCCTCCCCGACAGGGGCCTCCCCGGTAGGGGTATCCTCGGCGGCGGGCGTGGCATCCTCCTCCTCGGGGCCGGTCTCCTCCTCGTCCTCGCCCTCATCGGAGGCGCCCTGGCCGTTGGCGGCTTCGGCGGCGGTGCCGTCCTCGCGCCGGCCGCCACGGCGGCGGCGGCGGCGGCGGCGCCCCTCGGCGCTGCGGCTCTCGGCGCTGTCCTCGGCCCTCGCCTCCTTGGCGGGCTCCTCCGCGCGAACCGCGGCCGGTGCCGGGGCGACGGGCGCCGCTTCCTCTTCCGGCTCTTCCCAGTCCTGGGTGGATTCCGGGGCGTAGTCCATGCGCAGCGCCGGTGCCCGGTTGGGCGCGATCGGCACGTTGGTCGCGACCTGCGCCCGGGTGCGCTCGATCCGCAGGTTGGCCTCGGCCAGCTCGCGGTCGGGCACCAGCAGCACGCACATGGCGTGGCGCGCCTCGATGGCGGTCAGGCGGTCGCGCTTGCGGTTCAGGATGTGCAGGGCCACCGGCTCGGCGGCGCGCACGGTGATCTCGGCGGCGCGGCGCTTGGCGCCCTCCTCCTCGATGGCGCGCAAAACGTGCAGCGCGCTGCTTTCCAGCGAGCGGACGATGCCGCGCCCCTGGCAATGCGGGCAGGTGGAGAAGGCGTGCTCGGTCAGGGAGGGGCGCAGCCGCTGCCGGCTCATCTCCAGCAGGCCGAAATGCGAGATGCGGCCGATCTGGATGCGCGCGCGGTCCAGGCGCAGCGCGTCCTTCAGCTTGCGCTCCACCGCGGCGTCGTTGCGGCTGGACTCCATGTCGATGAAGTCGATGACGATCAGGCCCGCGAGGTCACGCAGCCGCAGCTGCCGGCCGATCTCCTCCGCCGCCTCGCAGTTGGTGCGGAAGGCGGTGTCCTCGATGTGGCGGTCGCGCGTGGCGCGGCCGGAGTTCACGTCGATGGCGACCAGCGCCTCGGTCTGGTTGATCACGATGTAGCCGCCGGACTTCAGCTGCACCACCGGGCTCATCATGGCGTCGAGCTGCTGTTCCACGCCGGCACGGGCAAACAGCGGCACGGCGGGGTCGCGGTACAGCCGCACGCGCTTCTCATGCGTGGGCATGATCATGCGCATGAAGTCGCGCGCCTGCTTCCAGGCTTCCTCGCCCTCGACCTCGATGTCCTCGATGTCGCGCCCGTAGGTGTCGCGGATGGAACGCTTGATGAGGTCGGCTTCCTCGTACACCAGCGCAGGCGCGGTGGAGGCCATGGTGCGCTCGCGGATGTCGTCCCACAGCCGCAGCAGGTAGTCGCCGTCGCGCTTGATCTCGGGCTTCGGCCGCTGGGCGCCGGCGGTGCGGACGATGATGCTCATGCCCTTGGGCAGGTGCATCTCCTCCACCGCCTCGCGCAGCCGCTTGCGGTCGGCGACCTGGGTGATCTTGCGGCTCACGCCGCCGCCGCGCGGCGAGTTCGGCATCAGCACGGAGAAGCGGCCGGCGAGCGAGATATAGGTGGTCAGCGCGGCGCCCTTGTTGCCGCGCTCCTCCTTGACGACCTGCACCAGCATGATCTGCCGGCGGCGGATCACTTCCTGGATCTTGTAGTTGCGCAGGAAGCGGGAGGGGATGCGGCGCTCACGCACGCGCTCCTCGCCCTCGCCGTTCTCGCCCTCGTCGCCCAGGGTTTCCGGCGGCGGCTCGTCGGCCTCCACGGTCTCGGCGATCTGGCCGCGCGGCGGGGCATCGCCCTCGGCCACGCGGTCCACATGCATGGACATCGGCTGCGCGCGCCCACCGGTCGCGGCGGGGTCGGCACCGCTGTCCGGGCCGGCTTCGGGAGCGGCGCCGGCTGGGTGCTCGGGAACCTCGGGGGAGGGTTCGCCGAAGACCTGGCGCGGGGCTTCCGCCGCGACATCCTCGCTGGCGGGAAGGGCCGCGGCGGCCTGCGGCGGCTCCACCGCGGCGGCCGGCTGGCCCGGGGCGTCGCCGGACGGCGCGGCAGCTTCGGTGCCGGCACCGGCCAAGGCGCTGCCCTCGGTGGACAGCACGGGCGCTTCCTCGGCCTGGCTGGTGCCGGTCAGGCTGTCGAACACCGGCTCGGCCGCCTCGTGCTGGCCGGCCAGGTCGCGGTCGTCGGCGGGGGCGAGGCGCTCGGCGGCGGTGTCGACCTCGGCCTCGTTGTCCTCTTCCTCGTCGTCCTGCGCCTGCATCTCCAGCAGGCGCTGCCGGTCGGCCACGGGGATCTGGTAGTAGTCCGGATGGATCTCGCTGAAGGCGAGGAAGCCGTGGCGGTTGCCGCCGTACTCGACAAAGGCGGCCTGGAGGCTGGGCTCTACGCGGACGACCTTGGCGAGGTAGATGTTGCCCTTGAGGGGAAGGCGGTCAGCCGCCTCGACGTCGAAATCCTCGATCCGGTTGCCGTCCAGCACCACCAGCCGGGTTTCTTCCGGGTGGGATGCGTCGATCAGCATGCGCTTGGTCATGGAAGCGATGGCTCCGCGACGGCAGGCCGCGCGGTGGCGCGGCGGCGTCGGCTGGGGTGGCGGGTGCGGAGCGGAAGCGCGCGGGCGATGGGATCGCGGCCATGCTGGAACTTCCGTCCTTCTCTCGGCGGGCGGCCCGATGGGGCCGGCCCGATGTTGGGCGCGCCGCGCGCTGGCCCCGCGGTTCGCGCCACCACCGAACGGCTTTCCGGGGGAACACCCCGGGAAGGGCGGGCGCGAGCGGGCCGGCAACGCGGCGCAACGCGGGCCAGCCGCGATTCCCAGTGTGCTGGTTCCGGCGGATAAACCCGTGCGCGCCGCAAAACGCGCCGGTGAGGGAGGCGGGGCCACGCGCCGCCCGGGAAAACGGTGCACCGCGAGGCCCTGCGGGCGGCGGCAACCAGTCCAGGTACGCGGAGCCGGGCCGGTCGGTGCTGCCGACTTCGCCCTCCATCTCCCCACCGGCGACGAACTTGCCGGGGCAATGCACCATACGCAGGCCCCCCCTGCGCCACAAGGCCGCAGGCGCGGGGGATATTTCCTTGCCTGTGGCGGCCCGGCGGGGGCGGAGTTCAGGCGGGGCGCCAGCCCAGCCGGCGCGACAGCCAGTCGCGCCAGGCCAGCACCGCATCCGGCCGCGGCGCCAGCGCGGCCAGCACCGCCGCGGCCTCGCTGCCCACCAGCGGCTGGCCTTCGGCCGGGGCGGCGCGCTCGGCCTCGCGCCAGCGCGCCGCGCCCTGCCGCCAGGTCGCCACCACGTCCGCGGCGGTCAGCGGCGGCAGCATCAGCCCGGCATGCAACTGGGCGCTGCCCAGCACCGCGCCGACGGCGTCGCGCAGCGGGGACGCGGCGGGCAGCAGCGTCGCGAAGCCCGGCACCTCCGCGTCCACGGTGTCCCAGCCGAACCAGGGGGTGGCGCCCAGGGCGCGGGCGCGGGCCGCCGGGTCGGGGCCGAACAGCAGCAGCGCGTCCAGCGCCCCGCCGGCGAAGCCCGCCTCGGCCAGGGCCCCGGCCTCGCCGGCCGGCGGCACGGCGGTGGGCGCCACGGCCAGCCCCAGGGATTCCAGCGCCAGCAGCGCCCCGGCCTCCGGCGCTTCCGGGCCGGGCAGCGGGAAGCGCAGCGGCGGCCGGCGCTGGGTGGCCACCGGCATCGGCCCGCGCCCCGCCACCAGCGCCCGGCCCCAGGACAGGCAGAGCGGCGTCCAGCCCGAAACCTCGTAGCCGACCCGCGCCGAGCCCGACAGCCGCGCCAGCAGGGCGGCGCCGGTCAGCACCAGCAGCAGCTGTCCGTCCGGCGCCTCGGTGGTGGCGAAGCGGTTGGCGGCGGTCACCCCGTCCGGGCCGCCGGTGACGCTCAGCTGCGGCGTGCCGATGCCGGGCAGGCGGCCGACGCAGTGCGCCAGGCGGGTGGCCCAGCGCATCGCGGCGCCGTTTTCCGGCCCGGGCACCAGCAGCACCGGGGCGGTGCCGGCGGCCCGCGCCGCGCCGGCCAGCAGGCCGGGCGGCAGCGCCAGCAGGGAACGTCGCGACAGGAAAGGGCCGCCGATCATCCCGGCAGGCTGGGCGGCGCCGGCGGCAGCATTGTGGCAGCCGGTCCGGGGCACCGCGGCGGCCCCGGGCGCGGGCGCCGCGCCCGCGGGGGGCGCCGTGCCCGCGGGCGGAACCGCCGCGCGGCGCTCGCGCAGCTGGGAAAGGGGATGCGCGACCAAGCCCGCGGCTCGCCTCAGCTGTCGTAGCTCACCAGGGCTTCCACCGGCACGGGCAGCCGCTCGCGCCCGCGCAGGAAGCTCAGCTCGATCAGCGCCGCGGCGGCGGGCACCTCCGCCCCGGCATTGCGCAGCAGGGCGATGGAGGCGGCGAGGGTGCCGCCGGTGGCCAGCAGGTCGTCCAGCACCACCACCCGGTCGCCCGGCCGCACCGCGTCGGCCTGCATCTCGATGCGGTCGGTGCCGTATTCCAGCGCGTAGTCCAGCCCCACCGTGGCGCCGGGCAGCTTGCCGCGCTTGCGCAGCATCACGAAGCCCAGCCCCAGTTCCAGCGCCAAGGGGGCGGCCACCAGGAAGCCGCGGCTCTCGATCCCCGCCAGCACGGTCGGGGCATAGGGGCGGATCTGCTCGCCCAGCCGGCGCATCGCCACCCGCCAGGCCAGCCCATGCCGCAGCAGGGTGGAGATGTCGTAGAACAGGATGCCGGGCTTGGGGAAATCCGGGATGCCCCGGATGTGCTGCTTCAGGTCCAGCGCCTCCTCCTCGGCGGAGGCCGGGGCCGCGGCGGGCTGGGCGACATGGTTCATGGCGGGCACGGTCCTGGCTGGCTCAGGGGGCGGGGGAGGGGCGCAAGCTACCCGGCCGGGCGGGGCGGTGACTAGGGCGGGGGCGCGGCCGGGGAAAAGGTGGGATTTCGACCCCGAAGGCTCGTGACGATAGCCAAACGTTCCGCTAGGAGGCGCTCCGGGTTCCGGGCCGCTGCGGCCCGCCCATCGGAGTGTGTTCCCCGCATGAGCTGGACCGCCATCATCCTTCTCGGCCTCGCCGCGCTGCTGCTCCTGTGGCTGGTCACCGTGTACAACCGCATGGTGGCGCTGCAGCAGGCCACCAGCCAGGCCTGGAGCGACGTGTCGGTGCAGCTCAAGCAGCGCCACGACCTCGTGCCCAACCTGGTGGAAACCGTGAAGGGCTACGCCACGCACGAGCGCGGCACGCTGGAGGCGGTGGTGCGCGCCCGCAACGCCGCGCTGACGGCCCAGGGCCCGGCGGCGCAGGCCGCGGCGGAAGGCCAGCTGCAGGGCGCGCTGCGCGGGCTGCTGGCGCTGACGGAAAGCTACCCCGACCTCAAGGCCAACACGAACTTCCTTCAGTTGCAGGCGGAACTGGCCGACATCGAGAACAAGATCGCCGCCGCGCGCCGCTTCTTCAACAACAGCGTGGCCGAGTACAACGCAGCCACGCTGCAATTCCCCGCCGTGCTGCTGGCGCGCAACCTCGGCTTCAGCAGCCGCAACTTCTTCGAGCTGCCGGAAGGCGAGATGGCCGCGGTGCAAGCCGCCCCCCAGGTCCGGTTCTGAGCCGCCGCCGATGATGCGCGCCGTCGGGCTGAAGACGCATATCTGGAACAACCAGCTCCGCTCGGGGCTGCTGCTGGCAGGCTTTCCCGTGCTGCTGGCGCTGCTGTGCTTCGCCCTGTCCCTATTCCTGGCGGCCGACAACAAGCACGGCCCCGCGGCCGGCCTGCGCGAGGCGCTGCGCGTCCTGCCGGGCGTGATCGTGTTCGCGCTGGTCGCCTCGGCGCTGTGGTTCGCGATCGCCTGGAAGGCGCACCAGTGGATCCTGGACGTGGTCACCGGCGCCCGGCCCGTGACGCGCGCCGCCGAGCCGCGGCTGTGGAACACGCTGGAGAACCTGTGCATTGCCCGCGGCCTGCCCGTGCCGCGGCTCACCATCATGGAAACCGCGGCGCGCAACGCCTTTGCCAGCGGGCTGTCGCCGGACAAGGCTTCCGTGGCAGTGACGCGCGGCCTGCTGGACGCGCTGGACGACCGCGAACTGGCCGCCGTGCTGGGACACGAGCTGACGCATATCCGTAACGGCGACGCCCGGCTGGCGGTGATCGCCGCGGTGTTCGCCGGCATCATCAGCCTGACGGCGGAGCTGATGCTGCGCGGCGTCCGCTTCGGCGCCGGCTCCTCCTCCCGCAGCGGCGGCAAGAGTGGCGGGGCCGGCTGGCTGGCCCTGCTGGCCGTGGCGATCGCGGCCCTGGCCTGGGGGCTGGCCGCGGCGCTGCGCCTGGCGCTGTCGCGCAACCGCGAGTTCCTGGCCGATGCCGGCGCGGCCGAGCTGACGCAGGACCCGGACGCCATGATCACCGCGCTGCGCAAGGTGGCCGGGCATTCGGACGTGGCGGGCGTGCCGGCGCAGGTGCGGGCGATGTTCCTGGACGACGCCGAGGGCACCCGCGGTTCCTGGA
Organism: Roseomonas sp. BN140053; assembly: GCF_047690175.1. Taxonomy (NCBI): domain Bacteria; kingdom Pseudomonadati; phylum Pseudomonadota; class Alphaproteobacteria; order Acetobacterales; family Roseomonadaceae; genus Roseomonas; species Roseomonas sp. BN140053. Next base: position 9,903 of record NZ_JBLLEB010000024.1, read on the forward strand.
TGCGCGCCACGCACCCGCCGCTGGAAGCGCGCATCGACGCGCTGGTGCGCTTCGCCGGCGGCCGCGACCCCGGCCCGCTGCCGGAGGTCGCGCCCACCGTTTCACCGCCCGGCACGCAGGAACGACCCGCCCCCCTGCCGCCCGGCGCGGCCGCGTCGTCCGACCTGCCGCAGCCGGCGTCCTGGCCAGGACCGGAGCCGGAAGCCCGGCCCCTCCCGGTCCCCGACCCCGACGCGACCCTGCCGCCGGGGCAGTCGCCGCGCGGGCCCTGGGGCAGCCCGTCCCGCGCGGCCTGAGGCGCGCCCGCGCGGGCGGACCGGGGCGCGGGCCGCGGCGCTGGCGGGACGCCGGCCCAACCTTCCGGGCCGGTGCGGCGTTCTGCCGGCATCCCCCCAGCCCGGACAATGCACATCATGGCCGACGCCCCATCGCCCGCCCTTGCCGGCCGCCGCGCCGCCCTGCTGGCCGCAGCCGCCGGTGGCTTGGCCGCCGCGGCACGCCCGGACGCCGCCCGCGCGCAGAACGCCGCCTCGCCGGCGCAGGGCACCGAGGCCGCGCTGGAACGCGTGGCGCAGTTCGAGCAGCAGGTCACCGGCGTCGCCGTGTCGCGCAACGGCCGCATCTTCGTGAACTTCCCGCGCTGGGAGCAGGACGTGGAAATCTCCGTGGCCGAGGTCGGCCGCGATGGTTCCCTGCGGCCCTTTCCCAACGCGCAGTGGAACAGCTACCGCAACCGCGCACCCAGGCCGCTGACCGAAACCTTCGTCTGCGTGCAGAGCGTCACGGTGGACCCGCAGGGCTTCCTGTGGATCCTCGACCCCGCCGCCCCCGGCAACGAGTTCAACAAGCCCGGCGGCGTGAAGCTGCTGAAGGTGGACCTGAACGGCGACCGGGTGGTGCAGACGATCCTGTTCGACACCCGCGTGGCGCCGCAGGGCAGCTACCTCAACGACGTGCGCGTTTCCCCCGACGGGCGCTGGGCCTTCATCACCGATTCCGGGCAGCGCGGCGCCCTGGTGGTGGTGGACCTCGGCAGCGGGGCCGCGCGTCGGGTGCTGGACGGCCATCCCTCCACCCAGGCCGAGCCCGACGTCATCGTGCACGCCGACGGGCGCGAGCTGCGCCGCACGGATGGCCGCCCCACCCTGTTCTCCGCCGACGGCATCGCGCTGGATGCGGAAGGGCGCAACCTGTACTGGCAGGCGCTGACGGGAAAGACGCTGTACCGCTTGCCGGTGGCGGCGCTGATCGACCCCGACCTGCCCGCGGCGCGGCTGGAAGCGGCGGTGGAGAAGCTGGGCACCACGGGCGTCGCCGACGGGCTCTGGATGGACGGCCGCAACAACCTCTACGTCACCAGCCCCGAGGACAACGCGCTGAAGCTGCGCACCCCCGACGGGCAGATGCGGACCCTGATGCAGGACCCCCGGCTGCGCTGGCCCGACAGCCTGGCCGAAGGCTCCGACGGGTCGATCTTCGTGACCACCTCGCAGATCCAGGACGTGGCGCAGTACCACGAGAAGGGCAGCGCCCGGACCCAGCCCTACGGCCTGTGGAAAGTAACCCCGGCCCGCTGAACCCGGCGGGCCGCCGGGAACGGTTCGCGGGTCGCTGCCCGGCGGGGCTTGGTGGGTCTGGTTGCTCCATGATGCTCCGACCGTGGCCAGGGGCGCTGCCCCTGGACCCCAGGGCAAAGGCTCTGCCTTTGTCCGAGCCGGGGAGTTGCGAACTCCCCGGACCCCGTGTTGAGTGCCTCCGGCGGGGGCGGGCCGGGACATGTTTTCCGGGTGGACAACGTGAGCCAACCCGCCCCCGCCGGAGGCACTCATGAGGTCCAGGAGCCTAAGCTCCTGGCGGGGTGTCCAGAGGGGCAGAGCCCCTTTGGCCTCGGCTCGAACATCATGGACCGACCAAACGCACCAGCCCCGCCGGGCAGCGACCCGCGAGCGTCACGCCCCGGCGGTCAGCTGCGGGCCGCGTCCCGCAGCGGCACGGCCAGTTCGGGCATGGAGTCCTCGGGCCGGAGGGTACGCAGGTCCAGCTGGCGCAGCTTCGGCGCGAGGCAGGCAGTGACGGCCACCACGGCCAGGGTGACGAGGCCGCCGCCCCAGACCGCGGCGGGCGCGCCCAGCAGGCTGGCAGCGAGGCCGCTCTCGAAGGCGCCGATCTCGTTAGAGGAGCCGACGAACACCGACTTCACCGCCGAGATGCGGCCGCGCATCGCCTCGGGCGAGGCGAGGCGCAGGATGGCGCGGCGGATCACCACCGAGGTGCCGTCGCACAGCCCGGCCGCGAACAGCGCCGCCAGCGACAAGGGAAGGGAGGTGGACAGGCCGAACACCACGATGGCCACCCCGAAGCCGGCGATCACCCAGAACAGCGCCGCCCCCGCGCGGTGCTGCGGCAGGAAGCGGCCGGCCAGGATCGCCGCCACCAGCGCCCCGGCGCCGGAGGCGCCCTGCAGGAAACCGTAGCCCACCGGCCCGGCCTGCAGGATGTCGGTGGCGAAAACCGGCATCAGCGCCGTGGCGCCGCCGAAGAACACCGCGAACAGGTCCAGCGCCATGGATCCCACCAGCACCTGCGAGCGGAACACGGTGCGGATGCCGTCGCCGATGCGCTGCCACACGCCGGCGCCGTCCTCCGCCTCGTGGGCGAGCGGCTTTTCCGCCACGCCGAGGAATAGCGCCAGGCAGGCTAGGCCGAACAGGACGGCGATGGAGCCGTAGGTGTCGCGCGGCCCCAGCGCGTGCCAGGCGAAGCCGCCCGCCACCGGGCCGAACACGTCGGCCAGCCGCCCCACCGTGGCCAGCAGCGCCACGCCGCGCAGCAGCCCTTCCAGCGGCACCACCTGGGCTTCCAGCCCGGTGGCGGCCGGGCTCTCGAAGGCGCGGATCACGCCGGACAAGAAGCCGGCCAGGAACAGCAGGTGCAGCAGCCCGCCGGGTGCGGCGTGCGACAGCAGCGCGATGGCGGCTGCCAGGGCACATAGCGCCCCGGTGGTCCACAGCACGATCCGGCGCCGGCTGTGCCGGTCCGCGACGTGGCCGCCATAGAGCACCAGCGTGACGCCGGGGATGGCCTCGATCAGCCCGAGCCAGCCGAGATCCAGCGGATCATGGGTGAGGTCGTAGACCTGGAAGCCCAGCAGCACGGTCATTGCGGCCGCGGCAAAGCGTTCCAGCGTGTTGGCGACCAGAAAGGCGCGGAACTCGCGGTCGCGCAACAAGTCCATCGTCATGCCGGAAACGAGCACCCCCCGGGAACGGACCCCACGTCGCGCGGGGTCCACCGCAGCCAGTGATCCCCGGCGTGCAGGCGCGCAAGGGAGGGCAGGGCAGGGAATAAAGGATTCCCCGCCCACGCAAGGCGGCCATGCGCGGAACGGCCGGGCGGGAGCCTCAGAGCCGGTTGAGTGGCCAGCGTGCCGGCGGTTGCGACGGCGGGGCGGGCGGCGTGTCGGCCATCGGGCGGGGCGGCGGCAAGCCCGGCGGCAGCGCGGTCCAGCAATCCACCGACCCGATCGAGCGGGTGCAGAGCGCGACCGGTGCGGGCGGCGGCGGATCGGGGCGGCAGTAGTGCCGCTCCCCGCCATCGACATAGGCGAGGGAACAGTCCCGCCCGGTCACCGCGGACACGATGATATCCGGCCCGGTGCGGCCGGTCAGCGGCAGCAGCACGGCGTTGACCCCCAGGAAGGGTCCGATCGCCGCTTCGCAACCGCCCAGCAGGAGCAGCAGCGGCAGCAGGTGGTGGGTGGCGCGCACACCCTCATCCTTCCATGCCCAGGCTTAACGCCCGGTGCAGGCGCCGCTGTCAGGCCGCCGCGGCGGCTTTCTTGCGCGGCGCCGCGGCAAACTCTGCCACCACGTCGGCCAGGTGCCCGGCCTCCGCCAGCTTCAGCCCCTCCGGCGCACTCAGTGCCCGCCCGCCGCGCGCCACGCGGCGGGGCAGGGTGGCGGCGTTGAAGCCCAGCTTGGCCGCTTCCCGCAGCCGGGTTTCCATCTGCGACACCTGCCGCACCTCGCCGGACAGGCCAACCTCGCCGAAGAACACCATCCCCGGATCGGTGGGCCGGTCGGTGGCGGCGGACACCAGGGCCGCGGCCACGGCCAGGTCGGCGGCCGGCTCCGTCACCCGAAGGCCGCCGGCGATGTTCAGGTACACGTCGTTCTGGCCGAGGCTCATGCCGCAGCGGCTTTCCAGCACCGCCAGCAGCATGGAAAGCCGCCCGGAGTCCCACCCCACCACTTGCCGCCGCGGCGAACCGCCGGAGGAGGGCGAGAGCAGCGCCTGCACCTCCACCAGCACCGGCCGCGTGCCTTCCAGCCCGGCGAACACGGCGGAGCCGGACACGTTGCCGCGCCGCTCCGCCAGGAACAGGGCGGAGGGGTTGGGGACCTCCATCAGCCCGGCCTCGGTCATCTCGAAAACGCCGATCTCGTCCGTGGCGCCGAAGCGGTTCTTGGTGGCGCGCAGAATGCGGAACTGGTGGCCGCGGTCGCCTTCGAAATACAGCGTGGCATCCACCATGTGCTCCAGCACGCGCGGGCCAGCCAGCGTCCCTTCCTTGGTGACATGGCCCACCAGCACCAGGGCGAAGCCGCGCGACTTGGCGAGCCGCCCCAGCTCGGCGGCGCAGGCGCGCACCTGGGACACGGTGCCGGGGGCGCTGTCCAGGCTGTCCAGCCACACCGTCTGGATGGAGTCCATGATCACCAGCCCGACCTCGTGCTCGGCCTCCAGGCTGGCGATGATGTCGCGCAGCGAGGAGGCTGCTGCGAGGCCGAGCGGCGATTCCGCCACCCCCAGCCGCAGCGCCCGCATCCGCACCTGCTCCACCGCCTCCTCGCCCGACACGTAGAGGGTGCGCCGCCCGGCCGTGGCCACCTTGGCGGCCGCCTGCAGCAGCAGCGTGGACTTGCCGATGCCGGGATCGCCGCCCACCAGCACCACGGAGCCCGGCACGAAGCCGCCGCCCAGCACGCGGTCCAGCTCGGCGATGCCCACCACCGTGCGGGCCGGCGGGGCGGCACGGCCCTTCAGTTCCACGAACTCCACCTTGCGGCCGCCCAGGGTCTTGCCGGCGGGACCGGGAGTGCGCGCTTCCACCACCTCCTCGGCCAGGGTGTTCCAGGAACCGCAGCCCTCGCACTTGCCCTGCCATTTCGGGTGCACGGTGCCGCAGGACTGGCAAACGAAGCGGGCTACGGGCTTGGCCATCAGCACCTTCCGGGACGAAACGGGAACATAACACCGGATATTTGGCCGCGACCACCGCCTGTTTGAAGCGCCGCCGTGGCAACGCGGCCCGGGCGACGCCGGCCCCGGCGCCGCGCCCGCCGCAGGTCGCGCGACGCGGAAAGCACCGCCGCAACGACGCCCTGCTGCGGATCGCACGACCGGGAATGGACCACCGCGACGCCGTGCCTGCTGCGCACCAGCGATGCGGAACAGGCGGCTGCGAGGCCGCACCCGCCGCGGATCAGTCCCCTGCGGCGCCGCACCCACCCCATGCAGGACCGGCCGCCGCGGCGCGGCAAGCGGCGCCGTTCATCCCGTGTTGACCGCTGGGGCGCCAGGATGCCCGCGGCAGGATGAAGGCCGAGCCTGAATGGAGTCCGCGTTGCTTCCCCGGGAAACGCTGCCGCGGCGCGCGATGCTGGCGCTGCCGTGGCTGGGCATGCCGCCCGCCCGGGCTGCCGCGGCACCCCTGCGCGTCAACGGCGGCGGCAGCGCCCTGGCCACGATGCGGCGGATCGGGGCCGGCTTCGCCCGCACGGAAGGCGGCGTGGCGCTGGAGATCGGGCCCTCCCTGGGCGGGGTCGGCGGGCTGGACGCGTTGCTGGACGGCCGGCTGGACGCGGTGCTCAGCGCCCGGCCGCTGAACACCTGGCACGGGGCGCGCGGGCTGACCGCCATGACCTATGCCCGCAGCGCGCTCGTGTTCGCCACCCATCCCGGCGTCGCGGCGGAGGGGGTGACGCAGGAAGAAGCGGGGCGGATCCTGGCCGGGACGCTGCGCTTCTGGCCGGACGGCTCGCCCATCCGGGTGGTGCGGCGCTCGGCCAAGGACATGGACACCGTGCTGCTGCGGACGCAGCTGCCAACCCTCGGCCCGGCGCTGGCCGCGCTGGCGGAACGCCCCGGCCTGCTCACCGCCGGCAATGCCGAGGAAAATGCCGACACGCTGGAACAGCTCCCCGGCTCCTTCGGCATCCTCCCGCTCGGCCAGATCGCGGCGGAAGGGCGGCGATTGCGGCCCCTGGCCCTGGACGGGGTGGCACCGGGCCTGACCAGCAGCAACACGGGCCGCTACCCCGCCGTGAAGACCTTCCAGCTGGTGCTGCGGGCCGACGCGCCGCCCGCCGCCCTGCTGCTGCGCGACTACCTGGCGGGGCCGGAAACCCACGCCCTGCTGGAAAGCCTGTCGCAGGGGAGCCCCTGGGTATGAGCCACGCCGGAGGGTTGTTCCGGGCGGCGCCGCGCTCGCCGGAGGTGGAAGCGAGCCTGGCCCGGGCGGTGAGCGCCTTCGCGCTGGCGGTTGCCGTGGCCCTGGCGCTGGCCGTGCCGGTGATCCACCACCTGTCCGGACGCGCCCTGCTGCAGGCCGAGCTGCGGGCCTACGGCCAGGTCGAGAGCGTGCTGGTGTCGGAAGCCATCAGCCGCAACCCGGAACTGTGGCGCTATGAGCGCGGGCGGATCGAGGGGCTGCTGGCGATCGGGCAGGCGCAGCCGGAGGTGCCGGTGCAGCGGCGCGTGGTGGACTCCGCAGGCAGCACGGTGGCCGAGATACCGGCCGACCTCGCGGGCCCCTTGTTCACGCTGCAGCTGCCGCTCTACGACTCCGGGCACCCGGTGGGCACGCTGGAAGTGACGCGCTCGCTGATGCCGCTGCTGCGCTCCACCGTGCTGGTGTCGCTGCTGTCGCTGGCACTGGGGCTGGCCGCCTTTCTGGGGCTGCGCTTCGCGCCGATGCGGCTGCTGCGGCGGGCGCTGATCCATGCCGCCCACCTGTCCACCCACGACGCCCTGACCGGCCTGCCGAATCGGGTGCTGTTCCGCGACCGGCTGGCCCTGGCCCTGGCGGCCGCCCGGCGGCAGCCGGGCAGCGGCGTGGCCGTGCTCTGCCTGGACCTGGTCCACCTCAAGGAGGTGAACGAGTCGCTGGGGCAGGCGGCGGGGGACGACCTGCTGTGCCAGGTCGCCGCCCGGCTGCGGGCCACCCTGCGCGACGCCGATACCCTGGCACGGCTGGGCAGCGACGAATTCGCCGTGGTGCAGCCCATCACCCGCCAACCGGCGGAAGCGGAAGCCCTGGCGAGGCGGCTGATCGAGCGCCTGGACGCGCCCTTCATGCTGGACGGCATGCCGGTGTCCATCGGCATCAACATCGGCCTGTCCATGGCCGAGGGCGAGGCGGGCGTGGAGCCGGAGCGGCTGCTGCGCGAGGCCGACCTCGCCCTGGGCCGCGCCAAGGAGGACGGGCGCGGCGCCTGGCGCTTCTTCGCCACCGGCATGGACGCCGCCTTGCGCACCCGCAAGGTGCTGGAAGCCGACCTGCGGCGCGCCATGGGACGGGGCGAGTTCCGCCTGCACTTCCAGCCGCAGGTGGCGCTGGAGGACGGCGCGGTGACCGGGGCCGAGGCGCTGCTGCGCTGGCGCCACCCCGAGCGCGGCACCGTGCCGCCCGACCTGTTCATCCCGCTGGCGGAGGAAACCGGGCTGATCGTGCCGATCGGCGCCTGGGTGCTGCGCGACGCCTGCCGCCAGGCGATGGGCTGGCCGCGGCCGCTGCGCGTGGCGGTCAACGTGTCGCCGGCGCAGTTCCGCCACGGCCGGCTGGTGGACGAGGTGGCCGCGGCACTGGAGGAAAGCGGCCTGCCGCCGTCGCGGCTGGAGCTGGAGATCACCGAGAGCCTGCTGCTGCAGGACACCCCCGACACCCTGCTGACCCTGGAACGGCTGCGCCGGCTGGGCATTTCCGTCGCCATGGACGATTTCGGCACCGGCTACTCGTCGCTGGGCTCGCTGCGGAAGTTCCGCTTCGACAAGATCAAGATCGACCGCTCCTTCATGGCCTCGCTGGGCGAGGACCCGCAGGCGGTCGCCATTATCCGGGCGGTGATCGGCATGGGCCGCGCCCTGGGCGTCCGCACCAACGCCGAAGGCGTGGAAAGCGAAGCCCAGGCGACCCGGCTGCGCCTGGAAGGCTGCGAGGAAGGCCAGGGCTACCTGTTCGGCCGCCCCATGGAAGGCGACGCCTTCGCCGCCCTGCTGCTGCAACCCGAAGGCGCCGAGGCCGCCTGATCGCGCCGGTCCGGCTGACGGGGGCGGGGCTTCGGGCTGGTGGTGTCGTTGGTTCCTGAGTGTGCAGGCCGTGGCCAGGGGCGCTGCCCCTGGACCCCAGGGCAAAGGCGAAGCCTTTGTCCCGAGCCGGGGAGTTTAAACTCCCCGGACCCCACGTTGAGTGCCTCCGGTGGGGGCGGGTTGGACGGCATTGTCGATGATGACCGACGTGGGCCATCCCGCCCCCGCCGGAGGCACTCATGAGGTCGAGGAGCCTAAGCTCCTCGCGGGGTGTCCAGAGGGGCGGCGTCCCTCTGGCCCAGGCCCAAACACTCAGGACCAACCGGCACCACCAGTCCCGAAGCCCCCGCAACCCTCAGCGGAAGCGGCTCAGGCCGGCGCGCAGGCTGCCGTCGGGGTCGGACAGCAGGTTCTCGCGCAGGAACAGGTCGATCAGCACTAAGTTGACGTTGAACTTCACCGTGTCGCCGTCGCGCACGGCGTCCAACACCCGGGCCGCCGGCCAGAGCTCGAAGCGCTCCACCTCGTCGTCGTTGGGGCGGGGCTGGAAATCCTCGGGCAGCTCCAGGTCGAAGCAGTGCAGCACGTCGCGGCGCAGCCCTTCCTCGTTCAGCATGACGTAGGAAATCTGCCCGACAGGGCGCGCCCGGGCGGCCAGTTCCGGGGGCACGGAGGCTTCCTCGCCCGCTTCCTTCAGCAGCGTGTCCCAGGGGGACAGCCCCGCCGGCACGCCGCCGGCCACGATGTTGTCCAGCTGGCCAGGCGCCACCGCCTTGTTGCGCGCCCGCCAGCCCACCCACAGGTGCAGCCCGTCCGCCCGGCGCACCAGGCCGTTGCAGTGCGCCCCGCGGCTGAGGATGCCCAGCGGCGCCACGGCACCGCGGTCGATCCGGGCCAGCGCCTCCGCCTCGGGGGCCGGGCGGACGTCGAAGGCTTCGCAGCGCAGGCGGAACAGCCCCCGGGCCGCCAGGCTGGCGGCGATCCCGGCCAGGGCCTCCGACCGGGAATCGGGCGTGTCCAGGGCGGGGTCCAGAGCTACGGCCTCCGCCGTAGCGTGCAGCCCCGGCAGGTCGCGCATGGCCGCGGCGATCGCCGGACGCAGCCAGCCGACGGGCTGCCCGCCCACGAGGAAGGGCAGGAGCCCCACGAAGGAGGGGAGGTTGTTGCAGGCGGCGATGTGGCGGGCAAAGGCGTCCATCCCCCGCAAATGCGGCGCGCCGGGCAGGGCTGCAACCGGGGCTGCTTCTCCCCGCGGGCCTCGGACCCCATCTTGCACCGGAACAGAACCGGACCTCTTCCAGCATGGCGTCGCCGCCCGACCGCGAACGCGGCCATTTCCAGACCCTGCGCTCCCTCGCGCCCTATCTGTGGCCCAAGAACGAGCCCGGCCTGCGCGCCCGGGTGGTGATCGCGTTGGGGCTGCTGGTGCTCGCCAAGGTCGCCAACGTGCTGGTGCCCATCGCCTACGCGCGCGCGGTGGACGCGCTGACGCCGCACCTGGGCAGCGGCGCCGCGGCCGGCACCATGGCAGTGGCCGTGGTACCGGTGGCGCTGGTGGTGGGCTACGGGCTGCTGCGCGTGGCGTCCTCCGCCTTCGGGGAGTTGCGCGACGCGGTGTTCACCAAGGTGCAGGCCCGCGCCACCCGGCGCATCGCGCTGCAGGTCTTCCAGCACCTTCACGCGCTGTCCTTGCGCTTCCACCTGGACCGGCAGACCGGCGGCCTGTCCCGGGTGATCGAGCGCGGCACGCGCGGCATCACCTTCGTGCTCGACTTCATGCTGTTCAACATCGTGCCCACGCTGTTCGAGATCCTGCTGGTGGCGGGCATCCTGTGGAAGCTGTTCTCCTTCTCCTTCGCGGCGGTGACGCTGGTCACCATCGGGCTCTACATCACCTTCACGCTGATGTTCACCGACTGGCGGCTGCGCTTCCGGCGGGAAATGAACAGCACCGACCAGGAGGCCAACACCAAGGCGGTGGACAGCCTGCTGAACTTCGAGACGGTGAAGTATTTCGGCAACGAGGCGCACGAGGAGCGCCGCTACGACAGCTCGCTGGAACGCTACGAGCGCGCCTATGTCCGCTCCGAGGTCACGCTCAACGCGCTGAACATGGGCCAGGCGGCGGTGATCGCGGTGGGGCTGACGGCGGTGATGCTGATGGCCGCCAACGGCGTCGCCGCGGGGCGGATGAGCGTGGGCGACTTCGTGCTGGTGAACACCTACCTAATCCAGCTCTACCTGCCGCTGAACTTCCTGGGCTTCGTGTACCGCGAGATGAAGCAGGGCCTAACCGACATGGAGGCCATGTTCACCCTGATGCGCGAGGAGCGCGAGGTGGCCGACATCCCCGGCGCGCAGCCGCTGCCCGCCGGCCCCGGCGAGGTGCGCTTCGAGGACGTGCATTTCGGCTACCGCCCGGACCGCGAGATCCTCAAGGGCGTCAGCTTCACCGTTCCCCCCGGCCGCACGCTGGCCATCGTCGGGCCGACGGGGGCGGGCAAGTCCACCGTGTCACGCCTGCTGTTCCGCTTCTACGACGCCTGGTCCGGCCGCGTGGTGATCGACGGCCAGGACGTGCGCGAAGCGACGCAAGCCAGTGTGCGCGCCGCGATCGGCGTGGTGCCGCAGGACACCGTGCTGTTCAACGACACCATCCGCTACAACATCGCCTACGGACGCCCCGGCGCCTCGCAGGAGGAGGTTGAGGCGGCCGCCCGGCTGGCGCAGGTGCACGACTTCGTCATGCGCTTGCCCGACGGCTACGACACCACCGTGGGCGAGCGCGGGCTGAAGCTGTCGGGCGGCGAGAAGCAGCGCGTGGCCATCGCCCGCACCATCCTGAAGGACCCGCGCATCCTGATCCTGGACGAGGCGACCTCGGCCCTGGACACCCGCACGGAGCAGGAAATCCAGGCGGCGCTGCGCGGCGTGTCGCGCGGCCGCACCACCGTGGTGATCGCGCACCGCCTGTCCACCGTGGTGGAGGCGGACGAGATCATGGTGCTGCAGGAAGGCCGCGTGGCCGAGCGCGGCACCCACGCCGCGCTGATCGCCGCCGACGGCCTCTACGCCCAGATGTGGCGCCGGCAGTCCGAGGCGGTGGCGGCGGCGGAAGCCGCGGCGGCCATCGGCGCGGAGGCGGACCTGCTGACGCCGCGCGACCCGGCCTCGACGCGCGACCGCCTCGGGTCTTCCGCCGCGGTGCCGGCGTGACCATCTGCCGCCAAACAGCGAGGGAGCCCCGCTAGATGCCTTCCGATTCCCAGGGGTCCGGCAACCAGCTGCCCGGCGCCGACGGCATGACGCCGGAGGACCTGAGCCACGCAGGTTCCGTGGTGGACAAGGCGGTGGAATACATGACCGGGCAGAACATCGCCCCAATCTCCATCGCCTCGGCGCTGCTGGGCGGGGCGCTGGACCTGATGTCGCGCTCCATGGAGGACCGCGCCATCCTGCGCGTGCTGCGCTCCGCCGTGGATTCGGTGGAAAGCGGCGAACTGCGCGCCATGCAGCAGCCGCGCCCGTCCTGAACGATCCGGCTTCCTGAACGGCCCGGCTTCCCGAACGGTCGGGCCGCGCCCGGACGGCCCGGCTGCCCTGCCGCTCGTGACTTGACGAAGGGCGGGTGGCTAGGCCATACGCCCGCCTTCCTGTTTCAGACCCGTTTCTGCTTTTCCAGAGGTTTTCGCCATGTCCCGCCGCTGCGACATCACCGGCAAGGGCGTGCTGACCGGCAACAACGTCAGCCACGCCAACAACAAGACGCGCCGGCGCTACCTGCCCAACCTGCAGCAGGCGTCCTTCTTCTCCGACGTGCTGGGCACGGCGGTGCAGATGCGGCTGTCAACCAACGGCATCCGCACGGTGGAGCACAATGGCGGCCTCGACGCCTTCCTGCTCGGCACCCCTGACCGCAAGCTGATCGGCGAGGCGCTGACCCTGAAGCGCCGCATCGAGCGCGCCCAGGCCAAGAAGCAGGCGGCCTGACCGCCTCTTAGCACTTCCTTGAGCGGCCCCTGCTAGAAGCAGGGGCATGGACCTCGCGGCACCCTTCGCGCTGCCGCTCCTGCTGTGCTTCCTGGTGATGCTGGGGCTCGCCGCGGTCTGCATCCTGCAGGCCCGGCGCGCCCGCGTCGCATCCGCCGCCCAGGCAGAGCTGGGGCGCCTCGCCGCCGATCGCAGCCGGCGGCTGAGCCTGCTGGCGCGGGAAATCGCGCAGCCCGGCCTCGTGCTGCTGGGCATTGCCGACCGGCTGGACGGCGCCCCCGAAGGCGCCTGGCGCGACAGCGTGCCGGCCCTGCGCGGCGAAGCGGCCCGGCTGCTGCAACTCTCCGACGAGATTTCCGACGAGCTGGCGGCCCAGTCCCAGGGTCGGGCGCTGCACCTGCGCGAGGAAGCCCTGTCCCTGTCCGCCCTGCTGGACCAGGCGATGGACGAGGTGCGCCGCCCCTTGGGCGAGGGGGCGCGCCACTGGCAGGCCGCGCCGGAACTGGCGGATGTGCAGGTGATGGGCGACCGCCGCGCCCTGGGCCGTGCCCTGGTGCAGGTGCTGGCCCGCGCCGTGCGCGACACCGGCCCGGGCGATTGCATTTCCCTGCGCGTGGTGCGCGGCCCCGATGCCCTGGCCCTGGTGGTGGAGGATGAGGGCGCCGGCATGCCGCCGGGCGACCTCGGCGCCGGCCTGCCGGGCGGCAGCGGCACGCGCGGCCTGGCACTGGGGCTGGCCACGGCGCGCGACCTGGTGCGGGCGCATGGCGGCGACCTGCAGGTGGAAGCGGCGGCGGGCATCGGCACCCGCGCCTGGCTGACCTTTCCCCTGTCGCGGATCGTCCCGGCCCCGCCCTGACGCGGCGCCGGGCGGGACGGCGCCCCGTTCAGCCCGCCACGGTGGCAGGGTCGGTGTTGGCGCCGCACACCACCACCCCGACGCGCGCCCCCGCCGGCGGCACCCAGCGGCCGCTCAGCAGGGCGGCCAGGGCCGCGGCGCCGCCGGGCTCGCTGACCAGCCGGCAGGCGGACCACAACCGGCGCTGGGCCTCGCGGATGGCCTCGTCCGGCACCAGCACGGCAGTGCGGATCTGCTTCTGTGCCACCGCGAACATCAGCTGCCCGACCTGCCGCGGCCCCAGGCTGTCGGCGGCGATGCCGCCCACCGGGCTGTCCACCGGCTCCCCGGCCGCCAGCGCGCGGAACAGGGTGGGGCAGCCTTCCGGCTCCACGCTCACCACCTCGCAACCGCTGCCGGCGTACCATGCCGCCATGCCGCCGATCAGCCCGCCGCCGCCGGTGGCCACCAGCACATGGGTCAGCTCCGGCGCGTCGGCCTCCAACTCCAGCGCCACCGTGCCCTGGCCGGCCAGCACCTCGGGCTGGTCATAGGCGTGCACGGACAAGGCGCCGGTTTCGGCCATCCGCGCCTCGCTGGCGGCCAGCGCCTCGGCATAGGTGCTGCCGATCTGCACCAGCGCCGCCCCGGCCTCGCGGATGCGGGCGACCTTGGCGGGGGAGGAGATGGTGGGCACGAAGATCTCGCCCCGGACGCCCAGCACCTGCGCGGCATGTGCCACCGCGGCGCCGTGGTTGCCGCCGGAGGCCGCGATCACCCCCGCCGCCGGCAGCGGCGCGGAGAGCATGCGGTTGAAGGCACCGCGCGGCTTGAAGGAACCGGTGCTCTGCAGCAGCTCCAGCTTCAGTACCACCTCGCCGATCGCCGGGGACAGGCCCAGCGCCGCGGGGGCGAGCCGCAGGATCGGGGTGCGGCGGACATGCCCGGCGATCCGGGTGGCGGCGGCCTGGATATCGGTGCGGCTGATCATGGCGGCACAGGTGCCAGGGGTGCGCGGGATGGGCAACCGCCGGTTGGTGGAGGGCAGGGCCGCGGGCCCGCCGGGGCGGGGGAGGCGGGGGCGGCGCCGCGGCGGCCCCCCTTCCCCTCGGCGCCGCCGCTTGCCATGAACGCAGCGTGACCCAACCGTTACCCGACCCGTCCGCCGGTCCGACGCGCCTCCAGCACGGCAGCTGCGCCGCGCTGGACGGGGTGGGCGTGCTGCTGCTGGGTCCCTCCGGGGCGGGCAAGTCGGACCTGCTGCTGCGGCTGCTCGGGGCGGGGTGGCGGCTGGTGGCGGACGACCAGGTTTCCCTGTCGCGGCGCGGCCCGGCCCTGGTGGCGGAAGCCCCGGCTGCGCTGCGCGGCATGATCGAGGTGCGCGGCCTGGGCCTGCTAGGCGGGCTGGAAGCGGCGGCGGCGCCGCTCGGCCTGGCGGTGGACTGCGTGGCGCGGGACGCCGTGCCGCGCCTGCCGGAACCGCGCCGCTGGGAAGCCCTGGGCGCCGCGCTGCCACTGGTGGCGCTGCACCCGTTGGACGCTTCGGCGCCCGACAAGCTCGGCTTAGCCCTGCGCGCCGTGCGCGGGCGGGTCGCCTGCACCGCCGGGGCCTTCGCGCCGGCATGAGCGACCCCTCCCTCCCGCCGGGCCCGGACGTGCCGCGGCGGCCCGTGGTGGTGGTCACCGGGCTGAGCGGCGCCGGCAAGCTATCCATCCTGCGGGTGCTGGAGGACCTGGGCTACGAGACGGTGGACAACCCACCGCTGTCGGTGCTGGGCAGCCTGATCACCGGACCGGGCGACACGCCGCTGGCCGTGGGCGTGGACGCCCGCTCGCGCGGCTTCGACGCCCAGGCGCTGATCACCGGTCTGGGCTCGCTGCGCGCGCGGCCGGAACTGGCGCTGGACCTGGTCTTTGCCACCGCCGACGAGGAAGCGCTGCTGCGCCGCTATTCCGAAACCCGGCGCCGCCATCCCATGGCCCCCGAGGGCGGCGCCGGCGGCGTGGCCACCGGCATCGCGCGGGAGATGGAGCTGATCCTGCCGCTGCGCGAGGCGGCGGACTGGGTGGTGGACACCACCGGCCTGCCGCTGCCCGAGCTGCGCCGCACCGTGGAGCGCCGCTTCCGCCTGCCCGCCGGGCCGGGCGCCTCGCCGCCCATGTCCGTGGCGGTGCGCTCCTTCGCCTTTCCGGCCGGCCTGCCGCGGGAAGCAGATCTGGTGTTCGATATGCGCTTCCTGCGAAACCCGCATTACGACCCCATATTGCGACCCATGACGGGGCAGGATGCCCCGGTGGCGGCCTTTATCGAGGCCGACCCTGATTTCGCCCTGTTCTGGGACCACATGACCGCGCTGCTGAACCCGCTGCTGCCCCGCTACGTCGCGGAGGGCAAGAAGTACCTGACGGTCGCCTTCGGCTGCACCGGCGGCAAGCACCGCTCCGTGTTCGCGGCCGAACGGCTGGCGGGGCACTTGCTGCGCCAGGGCTGGCACGTGGACCTGTCGCACCGCGAGTTGCGGCCGGGCGCCGTTGCGGCGCCGGAGAAGCGGCCGCAAGACGAGCCTGGTTCCGGTCCGGAAGGGCGGCGCGACGCCGCGGTCCGGACATGACGGGCCAGGCAAGCGTGACCGGGTTTCCCGGGGAGGGTGTCGTTCGATGATCGGCATGGTCCTGGTGACCCACGGGGCACTGGCGGAGGAGTTGCGCCTGGCGATGGAGCACGTCGTGGGACCCCAGAAGCACGTCAGCGCCCTGTGCATCGGGCCGGAGGACGACATGGAAACCCGCCGGGCCGAGCTGCGCGCCCGCGTCGCCGAGGCCCGCCAGGGCAGCGACGGCGTGGTGGTGCTGACCGACATGTTCGGCGGCAGCCCCGCCAACCTCGCCATCTCCATGCTGGACGAGGGCGACGTGGAGGTGATCGCGGGGGTGAACCTGCCGCTGCTGGTCAAGCTCGCCCGCCTGCGCGGCACCGAGCCGATGGCCGAGGCGGTGGCGCATGCCGTGGCCGCCGGGCGCAAATACCTCGGCACCGTGGCCGACCTGCGGTCCGGCCCCTATGCGGGCACGGCGAAGCCCGCCGCGCCGGGAGGCCAGTCATGAGCCTCTGGCCCCGCCGCTCCGCCGCAGTGCGGCCGGCCCACCCCGCGGAAGAACCCGCCGCGATCCGGCCGGTGCCGGCGCAGGAAGCCCGGCCCACGCCGCTTCCCGCCAGCCCGCCGCCCGCCCCGGAACCGCGCGCCGACGAGGCGCGCGGCGCGGTGCTGCGGCGCGACGTCGTGATTCCCAACAGCCGCGGCCTGCACGCCCGGGCCGCGGCCAAGCTGGTGACCCTGACCGAGCGCTTCTCCTGCTGCGTCAACATCCAGCGCGACGGGCAGAGCGTGCCGGCCTGTTCCATCATGGGGCTGATGATGCTGGGCGCGGGCAAGGGCAGCACCGTCACGGTCGAGGCCGAGGGCTGGGAAGCCCGCGAAGCCCTGGACGCGGTTACCGGCCTGATCGAGGCCGGGTTCCATGAAGACTGAAGGCAAGCCCAGCAAGCCGAGCGACAAGCCCGCCGAGGGCAAGCGCGTGCCCCGCCGCGGGCGGGAGCTGGTGGTGCGGGGCATCCCGATCTCCCCCGGCGTGGCGATCGGGCCGGTCTTCGACACCACCGAGAGCCCGGCCGAACCGCCGCGCCGCCAGATCAAGGCCGGCGAGGAGGAGGCGGAGAAGCAGCGCCTCGCGGCGGCGGTGGCGGCCTCGCGCAAGCAGGTCAACAAGCTCAAGGCCCGGCTTTCCGTGCTGCCCGAGGAAGCGCAGGGCGAGCTGGAACCGCTGCTGGACGCCTACGCGATGATGCTGGGGGAGTCCCGCCTGCTGCGCGGCGCCCGCAAGCGCATCGAGGCGGAGCTGCTCTCGGCCGAAACCGCCGTGGTGGACGAGGCCATGGCCATCGCCGAGGCCATCATGGCCGCGCGCGACGACGACAAGGCCGGGCTCAAGCGCCGCGCCGGCGAGGTCTACGAGATCGCCCGCCGGCTGACGCGCAACCTCACCCATGCCGGCTTCCGCTCCTTCAAGGAGGTGCCGGAAGGCTCCATCCTGGTGGCGGAGGAGCTGACGCCGGCGGATGCGGCGCTGCTGGACCCCACGCGCATCGCCGGCGTCGCCACGGAGGAAGGCGGCGCCGACGGCCACACCGCCATCATGCTGCGCGCGCTCGGCATCCCCTCCGTGCTGGGCTGCCCCGGGCTGACCGAAGCCGCCCAGCGCGGCGACAAATGCGTGCTGGACGGCACGGAAGGCACGGTGGTGCTGCGCCCCAGCGAGGCCGCGCTCTCGGCCGGGCGGGAATCGCTCACCGCCCACGCCAAGGAACGCGGCCGGCTGGCCAAGCTGCGCCGCCTGCCCGCCGTTACCACCGACGGTGAGGCGGTGGATCTGCAGGCCAACCTGGAAATCCCGGCGGAACTGCCGCTGATCGCCCAGGCCGGCGCGCACGGCATCGGCCTGCTGCGCACGGAGTTCCTGTTCCTCAACCGCGACACCCTGCCGGACGAGGAAGCCCATTTCGAAGCCTATCGCCCCATCGTGGAAGCGATGCACGGCGACGAGGTGACCATCCGCGTCCTGGACTGGGGCGGCGAGAAGGACATGGAAGCCCTGGCGCAGGGCATGGGACCCACCCATTCCGGCACCAACCCGGCGCTGGGCCTGCGCGGCATCCGCATGCTGCTCAAGCGCCCCGAGCTGCTGGAGGTGCAGTTCGCCGCCATCCTGCGCGTCGCCGCCCTGGGCCCGGTGCGGGTGCTGCTGCCCATGGTCACCATCCCCGAGGAGGTGCAGCAGGCGCGCGAGATCTACGAGCGCGTCGCCCGCCGCCTGCGCCGCCGCACGGTGACACTGCCCGAGCGCATGCCGCCGCTGGGCGCCATGATCGAGACTCCCGGCGCCGCGCTGGCCGCCGACGCCATCGCGCTGGAGGCGGATTTCTTCGCCATCGGCACCAACGATCTGGCCATGTACACGCTGGCGGTGGACCGCGCGGAAACCGAGGTCGCGCATCTCTACGACCCGCTGCACCCCGCCGTGCTGCGCCTGATCCAGTTCGCCACCGAAGCCGCCCTGCGCCTGCGCATGCCCGTCTCGGTCTGCGGCGAGATGGGCGGCAACCCGCGGCTGGTGCCGCTGCTGCTGGGCCTCGGCCTGCGGTCACTGTCCATGAACGCCTCCGCCGTGCCGCGGGTGAAGCAGGCGGTGCGCAGCCTGAACATCGACGACTGCGCCCGCTTCGCCCGCCGCGTCATGGAACAATCCGACCCACGCCGCATCCAGCAGCTGGTCATGGGCTTCGGCACCGTCTCCGAAGACCGCAGCTGACGCCGCCCGGCTAATCCGGACGCGGGTCGCGGATGGTGCCGGGGTTAGGGCCGCGTGGTTCCGGTCGCTCTTGGATGTTCGGGCGTCGGCCAGGGGCGCTGCCCCTGGACCCCGCCGGGGAGTTACGAACTCCCCGGACCCCGCGTTGAGTGCCTCCGGCGGGGGCGGGATGATCCACGTCGGTCATGGCGGGCACCCTCGGCCATCCCGCCCCCGCCGGAGGCACTCATGAGGTCGAGGAGCCTAAGCTCCTCGCGGGGTGTCCAGAGGGGCAGAGCCCCTCTGGCCAAGGCCCGAATCTCCGAGACGAACCGAACCCAACGGACCTCGACCCCGGCACTATCCGCGGCCCGTGTCCGGATCAGCGCCGGGCGGCGACCAGCAACTCAGCGACGCTGCGAGCCAGGTCGTCCTGCTGGAAGGGCTTCTGCAGCACGGGGTGGTCGCGCGGGATCTTGTCCTGCTCGGCGTAGCCGGTGACCAGCAGCACCGGCAGCTGGGGCCGCAGCTGGCGGGCCTGCACGGCCAGCTCCGCCCCGGTCATTTCCGGCATCGCGAGGTCGGCCACCATCAGGTCGATGGTGGGATCGGAGCGCAGCAAATTCAGGGCGACGGTGCCGTTCTCGGCGCCGCGGGTGCGGTGGCCGAGGTCGTTCAGGAAGCCCAGGGTGACTTCCCGCACCGTGGGGTCGTCATCCACCACCAGGATGCAGCCGGCGCGGGCGTCGTCGGGGGTGGCGGCCTGGCTGCCGTCGTCCACCGCCTCCGCCGGGGCGGCGGAGCGGGGCAGGAACATCTCCACGCAGGTGCCCTCGCCGGGGGTGCTGCGGACCCGCACGGCGCCGCCGGCCTGGCGGCACAACCCGTAGACCATGCTCAGCCCCAGCCCGGTGCCCTTGCCGACCTCCTTGGTGGTGAAGAAGGGCTCGAAGACGCGGGCCAGCACCTCGGGCGTCATGCCGGTGCCGGTGTCGCACACGGACAGCACGGCGTAGTCGCCCGCCGCCAGCTCGCCTTCCTCCGCCTCCAGCCGGGCGTTGCGCGTGGCCAGCGTCAGCGTGCCGCCACCGGGCATGGCGTCGCGCGCGTTGATGCACAGGTTCAGCAGCGCCAGTTCCAGCTGGCCGGGGTCCACGGTGGCGGGCCACAGCTCGGGCGCTGGGGCGTGCCGCACCTGCACCGTGCCGCCCAGGCTGCGCGTGACCAGGTCGTCCATCCCGGCCACCAGCTGGTTCATGTCCACCGCGCGCATCGCCAGGTCGCGCTGGCGCGAAAAGGACAGCAGCCGCTGCGTCAGGGCGGAGCCGCGTTCCGCCGCCAGCGTCGCGTTGCGCAGCATGCGGTCCAGCCGGACGGGGTCGCCGGCATGGCGCGCGGCCAGATGCAGGCTGCCGAGGATGGCGGTGAGCAGGTTGTTGAAGTCGTGCGCGATGCCGCCGGCCATGGTGCCCAGCGCCTGCATCTTGTCGGCCTGGCGCAGCCGCGCTTCCAGGCGGCGGCTTTCCGTGACCTCGCGCTCCACCGAGACCAGGAATTCCGGCGCGCCACTGCCGGGGCGGATGGGGGTGCGGCTGACCTGCCACCAGCGCGGCTGGCCGTCGCTGCCGGGGCGTTCCTCCAGGGTCTCCTGCGCGGTGCCGCTGTTCATCGCCGCGGCTTCCGCCAGGGCCAGGGCGGCGGCGGCCTCGGGCGCCAGAAAGGCGGCCTCGCGCCGGCCCAGCGCCTGCGCCACCTCGGTGCCGAGCTCGGCGGCCTTGTGGGCGTTCAGCCGCACGAAGCGCCCCTGGGCGTCCTTGAAGCTCAGCGCGTCGGCGGAATTGTCCAGCAGCCCGCGCAGCAGCGCCTGCTCGGTTTCCAGCGCGCGGGTCAGCTGCCAGCGGGAATAGGCGCTGGCCACCATGGCGCGCAGCGCCGGCGGGTCCCAGGGCTTGGCCGAATAGCCGGCGATGCGCCCGTGGTTCAGCGCCGCCACCACCGCTTCCAGGTCGGCATAGCCGGTTAGCATCAGCGCCTCGGCCCGCGTCAGGTCGCGGGCGCGCGCCAGGAAGGCATCGCCGGTCAGGCCGGGCATGCGCTGATCGGACAGGATCACCGAAACGGTCTGCCCGCGTTCCAGCAGTGTCAGCGCGTCGAAGGGCGAGGTGGTGGCGAGGACCTCGTACTCGTCTTCCAGCAAGTCCTGGAGCGCGGTGAGGATTTCGGCCTCATCGTCGACGAGCAGGATGGTTCCCCGGGCCTCTTCGGGGAGAAGGCTGCTGCTCATGGCTCCTGTCTGACCGGAACGGAGATGGTGAAGCGGGCGCCGCCCCCCGGGCCCGTCCCTACCGAGATGGTGCCGTCATGGGCCTGCACGACGTTGTAGGCAATGGCCAGCCCCAGCCCAGTGCCGGAGCCGACGGGCTTGGTGGTGAAGAAGGGCTCGAAGATCCGCTCCATCAGGCTGTCCGGCACGCCGGGGCCAGTGTCGGTGATCTCGATCTCGTAGCGCTCGGCATCGTCGCGCGTGGTGATAGTGACGGTGCCGAAGCCCTCGATCGCATCCGCCGCATTGCCGACGATGTTCATCACCACCTGGTTCAGCAACCCCGGCGAGCAGACCAGCTCCGGCGTCGCGTCGTAGTGCCGCTCCACCGTGATGCGGTCGGACAGCTTGTGGGTCAGCAGCGCCAGCACCGTGTCCACGGCTTCCGGCACGTTGACGCGCTGGAAGCCGCCGGCATCGAGGCGGGAGAACTTCCGCAGGTTGAGCACGAGGTCCTGGATGCGCTTCAGCCCCAGCGCCATGGACTGCGACCGCTGCCGCGCCTTGAGCGTCAGCGGCCCCAGCGCCGGGTCGGCCGCGGTCTGGTCGCCGATCTGCCCCAGCAGCCGCTCCACCGTGTTCTGGTGGCCGAGGATAAAGGCCAGCGGGTTGTTGATCTCGTGCGCCAGCCCCGCCACCAGCTCACCCAGCGAGGCCATCTTGGCCGCCTGCACCAGCTTGGCCTGGGTGTCGCGCAGCTGGTGGTTGGCGGCTTCCAGCTCGGCATTGGTGCGCGCCAGGGCCTCGGCCGCGGCGGCCTCGGCATGGGCGCGCTCCACCGCGCGCTCGCGCTCGCGCAGCTCGGCATCGATGCGGCGGTTCTCGTCCTGCAGCAGCTTGCGGCGCACCACCGCGCGCAGCCGCAGCCGCAGCGCCTCGGCCTGCTGGGTGCCGGGAACCAGGTCGTCCGCCCCGGCCTCGAAGACCTGGGCCGGCAGGGCGGAGCCGTCGGCGCCGTCGCCGTCCAGCGCAATGATCGGGAAGGACGGGCCATCGCCGCCCGTGCCGCGGCGGCCGTCCAGGGCGCGGCATAGCGCCAGCCCGTCGAAGCCGATGTTCTCCAGCTCCACCACCACCCCATCCGGCGGGGTGGCCAGGGAAGCCAGCGCAGCCTCCGGCCCGGCGGCCGCATCCACCGAGAAACCGTCCTGTTCCAGCAGCCCGGCCAGCCGGGTGCGGCGGGGGGCGTCGTCATCCACCAGCAGGATGCGGGCGCGGCGGAAGGCGGTGCCGGACACGTTGCGCGGCGTTTGCTCGCCGCGGCGCAGCAGGGCCTTGATGCGCAGCAGCAGCAGGTCGCGCTCGGCCGATTTGGGCACATAGGCGTCGGCGCCGCTTTCCAGCCCCTGGCGTTCCAGCTCCCGCTCGTCAGTCAGCATCAGCACGGGGATGCCGCGGGTGCGGACATTCATGCGGATCTGGCGCGACAATTCGTCGCCGTTCATGCCCGGCAGGTGGAAATCCGCGATCACCAGCGCCGGGACGTATTCGTTCAGCGCTTCCAGCGCGGCTTCGGCGGTGGCAACGCGGCGCACGGCGAAGCCCTGGGTTTGCAGCATGCGACGCAGTTGCAGCGCCTGGGTCTCGGAGTCCTCCACCAGCAGGATGTCCGAGGGGGCGGCCGCCACCGGCGCGGCGTTGCCCACCAGCGGATCGGCGGTCACGACGCCACCGCCCGCAGCAGGCGCGGCGCCACCATCTCCAGCGGCAGGCTGGCGGAGGAGGCGCCGAGGCGCTGCGCCACCCCCGGCATGCCGTAGACCACGGCGGTGCTCTCGTGCTCGGTGATGCACAGGCCGCCGGCGCGGCGCAGCGCCAGCAGGCCCAGCGCGCCGTCCTCGCCCATGCCGGTCAGCAGCACGCCCATGCCGCGGGCGCCGGCATGCTCGGCCAGGGACTGGAACAGCACGGTGGCGGCGGGGCGCTGGCCGCCCACCGGGGCTTCGGCGGACACCCGCAGGTGGCCGGTGGCGGTCAGCGACAGGTGCCGGTCGCCCGGCGCGACGTGGACCTGGCCGGGCTGCGGCACGGCGCCGTCGCGCGCCAGACCGACGCTGAGCGGCACCAGCCCGTCCAGCCAGGAGGCGAAGCCTTCCATGAAGGGTGCGCCCATGTGCTGCACCAGCAGGATCGGCAGGGGATAATCCGCCGGCAGGCCGCCCAGCACCCGCGCCAGCGCCGGCGGGCCGCCGGTGGAAGCCGCCATGCCCAGGATCGACGGCCGCACGGCGGGCACCGCGGCCGCCGGCGCCCCGGTCGCCAGGGAACCCGGCGCGAGGGCGCCCGGAATGGCATCGCCTGCCCGGCGCAGCCCCAGCGGCGCGCCCAGGGCGCGGCGGCGGATCACCGGCACCTGGCTCATGATGAAGAGCTGGGTGCAGATCGTGTCGGCGATGGTCTCGTAGGACCCGCTGCTGAGCCCCACCGGCTTTTCCACCACCGCCAGGGCGCCGGAGCGCAGCGCGTTCATGGACATGCGCGACGCGTCGCCCACGGCCTCGGCCACCACCACGATGGGGGTGGGCTGTTCCGCCATGATGCGGCGGGTGGCTTCCAGCCCATCGATCCCGGGCAGGCGGATATCCATGGACACCACGTCCGGCCGCACCCGCGACATCTCCCGCAGCGCTTCCTCGGCCGAGCCCACGGCGGCGGCCAGCACCAGCCGCGGGTCGCGCGCCACGATATGGGCGAGCAGCTGCCGCACCACGAGGCTGTCTTCCACGATCATCACCCGCACCGGGCGGGGCTGGGGCAGCGGCGGCGCGCTCACAGCACCTGGCCGACCGTGGCCAGCAGCTCGCCCTGGTCGAAGGTCCGCTTGTTGAGATAGGCGTCGGCGCCGAGCTCCAGCCCGCGCTGCACGTCCGCCGGGTCGGCGCGCGAGGTCATCATGATCACCGGCAGGCGGTTCAGGCGCGGGTCGGCCTTCATCGCTTCCAGCAGCCCGAAGCCGTCCAGCCGCGGCATCTCCACGTCGGCGATCACCAGGTCCACCGGGAGGTCGCCACCGCGCAGCCGGTCCAGCGCGTCCTGCCCGTCCACCGCCAGCACCACGCGGTAGCCGCTGGCTTCCAGGATGCTCTTTTCCAGCGTGCGGGTGGTGATGGAATCGTCCACCACCAGTACGGTGGCGGCGGGGCGGACCGTGGCTGCCTCGGCGCCGGGCAGGCCCGCCAGTGCCTGGGCGCCGAGCCGGGCCTCGTCGCGCATCCAGCGCTCCACCAAGCTTTCCGGACGCAGCACCAGGGCGATGCCCTCGTCTTCCAGCAGCGCGGCGCCGGCCACCAGTTCGGTATCCAGACCCGGCACATCCACCTCGTTCACTAGCAGCGTCCGCACGTCCCGCAGCGCGGAAACGGCGACCACGCAGCGCCTGTCGCCGCGGCGCAGAAGAATGGCGTTCATGTATCCCGCCTCGATGGGCGCCTTGCCGCCAGGGCGACCGAGCAACGTGGCGAGACCCACGACCGGTGCCATAACGCGGCTCGACCCGAGTTCGATGCGCGCCACCGGCCGGCCGCCGACGCTTTCCAGCGCGGCCACCGGCAGGCGCAGGATGCGCTCCACCCCCGGCGCCGGCAGGCCGAAGACCTGCCCCTCGGCCTCCACCAGCAGCAGGGACTGCCGCGCGGTGAAGAAGGGCACGGTGATCACCACCTCGGTTCCGCCCTGCCTCACCCCGGTCCCGCCCTGCGGGACCCCGGTCCCGCCCTGCGGGATTTCCGTGCCGCCCGGCGGGGCGGGGCGGGGGCGCAGCCGCACCGTGCCGCGCAGCGCCCGGGCCGCTTCCGCCACCACCGACAAGCCGATGCCGCGGCCGCTCAAGCGGTCCACCGCGCCGGCGGTGGAGAAGCCCGGCTCGAACACGAGGTCCAGCAGGTGGTCGGCCGCGGGCGGCGGCGCGCCGGGGGCGCGGGCGGGCAGCAGGCCGCGCCGCACCGCCACCGCCTCGATCCGCCCGAGATCCGGGCCAGGGCCGTCGTCGAAGACCCGCAGCTCCAGGCCGTCGCGTCCCTGGGCCAGGCTCAGCCCGACCTCGGCCCGCGCCGGCTTGCCCTGCGCCAGGCGCTCGGCCTCCGGCTGCGCCCCGTGGCCCACGGCGTTGCGCAGCAGGTGCAGCACCGGGTCCTTCAGCGCCTGCAGCACGCGGCGGTCGGCCTGGATGTCCAGCCCTTCCAGCCGCACCGCCACCTCCCGGCCTTCGCCGCGGGCGAGGTCGCGCACCGCGCGGCCCAGCGCGCCCAGCACGCTTTCCGCCGGCACCAGGAACAGTTCCTCCACGCCTTCGCGCAGGCGGCGCATCGCCTGGTCGGTGTTCCAGCCATCCGCCCGGCCCTGGCGCGACAGGGCGGCGGCGCGGCGCAGCAGCGCGTCCAGCTCCGCCCCGAAGCCCTGGGCCTGGGCAGGGGGCAGGGCGGTGCCGCCACCCCCGTCGCGCAGCGCGTCCCAGCTCCGCCGTAGGGTGCGCAGGTCGCGTTCCAGCAGGCGCAGGGCCGCGCCGTTGGCGTCCTGGCGCTGCAGGAAGCCGGACAGCTCGTGCATCGTGCCGGACAGCGCCGCCACCCGCCCGGCTTCCACGCGCAGGTATTCCGGGGCGGCGGGTGCCGCGGCCGGGGCCGCGACCGGCGGGGCGGAGGCGGCTTCAGCGGGGGCGGGGTCCCGCACCGCAGCGGGCACAGGCTGGGGTGCAGCAGGCACGGACGGAGGACCAGCGGGCGAGGCTGCCTGCCCCGGCGGTGCTGCGACGGGCGGTGCCGCCGTGGGCGGCGGGGCGGCCGGAGCGGTTGGCGGCGGTGCGGCAACGACGGCCGGCGCAGTGGGCGACGCGGCGACATCCGCCGGCCCAGGCGCTCCCACGCCCGGCGGTGCGGCCGCGCCCGGCTCTGCGGCCGGGGGGGCCGCCGGCGCCGGGTCCAGCGCCCGCTCCAGCGCGGCCAGCACCTCGGGCGGCGCCACCGGCGCGTCGTCCCCGGCCGCCTGCGCCGCCACCAGCCCCTCGATCCCGTCCAGCGCCAGCTGCACCGCGGGCACCGCCCCGGCCAGCGGCACCTGCCCTTCGGCGATGCGGGCCAGCAGGGTTTCCAGCCGGTGCGCCACCTCCTCCACCGCCGGCAGGTCCACCGCGCGGGCGGCACCCTTCAGGCTGTGGGCGCGGCGGAAGATGTCGCGCCCGTCCACCGGCCCGCCGCGCTCGGCGGCGTCCAGCGCGGCGCGAATGGCGTCCAGGTGCTCGCGATGCTCGATCGCGAAGGCCGCGAGCAGCTCCTGGCGAAAATCCTCCGACATGCGGCCGGCGCTCCGCGCGTCAGGTCCGGTAGCGGTCGGCCAGCGTCACCAGCTGCTGCGACAGGTCCGACAGGTTGGCCGCCGCGCTGTCCAGCTGCCGCGTGCCGGAAGCCGTCTGCTGGCTGGCAGTGCGGATGTTCTGCAGCGCCACCATCACCTGCTCGATGCCCAGCTGCTGCTGGTTGGTGCTGGCCACGATCTGCTGAAAGGTCTGCACGCTTTCCTGGATGCGGCCGGTGATCTCCTGGATCGTGCCCTGGGTGGTGTCGGTGCGGGTCTTGCCGGCGGCCACGCGCTTCACCGCCTCCTCCGTCAGCATCACCGACGAATTGATGCCGCGCTGGATGTCGCCCAGGATCGAGCGCACCTGCGCGGTGGCGTCCTTGGCCTGGTCGGCCAGCGTCTTCATCTCCGCCGCCACCACCGCGAAGGAGCGGCCGTTCTCGCCCGCCGCCGCCGCCTCGATCGCCGCGTTCAGCGCCAGCAGGTGCGAGCGTTCCGAGATGTCGTTGACGGTGGCGATGATCTCGCTGATCGCCGCGGTCTTCTCGCTCAGCGCCACGATGTTGCCCGCCACCGCCTCGGCCTGCTCGCGGATCGCGTCCATCGCCTGGCCGGTGTCGTCCACCGCGCGCAGGCCGGCGGTGCTGGTCTGCGCCGTGGCCTGGGCGGCGGCGATCACCTCCTGCGCGCGCTTGCCGATCTGCGCGCCGGCATGGGTGATCTCGTCCATGGTGGCGGCGGTTTCCTGCACCGCGGCCAGCTGCTCCTCCACGCTGGCGGCCTGTTCCTGGGTGGAGGCGCGGATCTCGGCCGCCGCGGCGTTGAGGTTGTTGGTGACCTCGCGGCTCTGCGTCGCCAGCTGGCGCAAACCCTCCACCATGCCGTTGAGCGTGCTGCCCAGGCGGCCGATCTCGTCGCGCCCTTCGCCGGCCGCGCTGCCCGACAGGTCGCCGCGGCCGACGCGGCCCACGAACTCCATGAAGGTGGCCAGCGGGCTGACCACGGTCAGCCGCACCAGCAGGGCCAGCCCGAAGCCCAGCAGCACCGCCACGCCCAGCACCGCCAGCACGGAAACCCGGCTTTCGCCGTAGATCTCGGCGATGCCGCGCTGCCCGGCATCCAGCGCCTCGTCCAGCGCGGAATCGGCGCGGTTCAGCGCCTGGTCCAGCTCCGCCGCCACCGGCGTCAGCGTGCGCCCGGCGGCAAAGGCGCCGTCGATGTCGTTGTTGCGTATCGCCTCGAACTGCGCATCGGTCTGCGCCTGCAGCTGCTGCAACAGGGCGGTGGCCTGGCCCAGCGCCTGGCCGACGCGCTGCCAGGCGCGCGAACGGGCCTCGTTCACCGCCTGATCGCCGAAGCGGGTCACGTTGGCGGAAGCCTCGGCCAGGGACGCGCTGGTGCGCTCGAAGGCCCGGCTGTGCGCCAGGAGCGGGTCGGCCCCCGTCACCGGGCGGCCCAGGGCGCGCACCAGGAACTGCGTCAGCGCGGTGTTGCGGGCGTCGCGCATCGCCACCCGGTCGGCGCGCACCTCGTTGAGCTGCCGGATCATGGCCACGTCGCGCCCGACCACGGTTTCCATCGTGTTGCGCACCACGCCGAGCTGCCGCAGCCCGTAGCTGCCCAGCCCCGCCATCAGCAGGATCAGCAGGGAGAAGCCGAGAAGGATGCGGTTGGCGATGGACACGCGGTTCAGGCTCCGGAAAGCGGGGCGGCGGGAAGGGGGCCGCGGAAAGGGCGTAGCAGCCGGTCGAGGTCCAGCACAGCGACGGCGGTTTCCCCCGCGCCCAGCTGGCCGGCTGGCGCCAGGCCGTGCGCCGCCACGGCACCGGTCCCGGCGCCGCGGTCCAGCAGCGAAACCTCCACCGCGGCCAGGGCCCGGTCCACCCGCAGCGCGAGGCCCCGCGGACCGCCGCGCAGCAGCACCCAGTGGCCGGTGCCGGAGGTTTCGGGCCTGGGCGCCCCGGGCTCCGCGGCGCCCACCAGCAGCCCGAGGTCCAGCACGGCGAACAAGCGCGCCGAGCGGCCGAACAGCCCCAGCAGCGCGGGCGGCGCGCCCGGCACCGGTGCGGGCGCGCCGGCGGGGATCACGCCGCCCAGCGCGGCCAGCGGCAGGCCGTAGCATTCCCGCCCCACCGCGCAGGCCAGCACGGCCGCGCGCGCCACGGCGGGCACCGGGGCGCCGCGCCGGGCCAGCTGTTCCGTGCGCTCGTCCAGCAGCCGCTCGGCGCGCGCCGCATCCAGCGAGGGTTCCGGCGCGAGCAGGCGCAGCACCATCGCCTCAGCCCCCGGCCGGGCCGGCGGGCCGCGCCACGCGGCGGCGCAGGGTGGCGGCGGTCATGCCGTCGGTTTCCTCCAGCACGGCCTCGTCGGGCAGCGGCGCAGCCAGGCGCGCGGCGTTGTCCAGGGCGCGCTGCCCGGCCTCCGCCCGCCCGGTGTCGAGCAGCAGCAGCCCCAGCTGGTAATGCGCGGCCACGAAGCGCTTGTTGAGGTAGATCGCCCGCCGGAAAGCGCGCTCGGCCTCCTCCGGCAGGCCCAGGCCGCGGGCGGCCAGCCCGTCATAGTGGTGCAGCGCCGCCGCCGCGGGCGCGGTTTGCAGCCCATCGCGGCACAGGCGGCGGGTGGCGCCCAGCTGCCCCGCATCGGCCAGGGCGCGCACCTGTTGCAGCAGGGCCTCCACCTCGGCTGGCGTCGCGGGAAGCGCGCCGGCCGTCGTGGGAACCGCGCCGGATGTCACAGGAACCGCGCCGGATGTCACGGGAGCCGCGCCGGGCGTCGGGAAGGCCGCGGTGCCGCGCCCCGGCGGGGCAGAACCGGCGTCGCCGCGCCGCGCCGGGCCGCGGGCCCTGGCCGCCGGTGCGGAGGGCAGCAGCGGCGCCCAGGTGGTGGCGGCGGATGCCTCGGCCGCGACGGGCGGCGGTGCTTCCGGCCGGGGCCGGAAGGCCACCGTGCCGGGCAGCGCCACGGTGCGCAGGAAAGGCGCATAGGCCGGGCTGGTTTCGGCATGGCCGAGCAGCATCCAGCCTTCCGGGTGCAGCTGCTCGCCCAGGGCGCGCACCAGCCGCACCACCGTGTCGTGCTGGAAATAGATCAGCACGTTGCGGCACAGGATCAGGTCGCAGCGGCCCAGCCCCGCCGGTGGGCGGCCGTCCAGCAGGTCCAGCAGGTTGTGCCGCTCGAACTGCACGCCCGCGCGGTATTGCGGCCGCAGGGTCCAGCTGCGCCCGTCGGGGGCGGGCAGGAAGTCCCGCGCCCGTTCCGTCGCGTCCAGCGTCCGCAGCGCCCAATCGCCGAACTGCGCGCCTTCCGCGGCCGCCAGGAACTCCGCGTTCAGATCGGTGCCGAGGATGGAGCAGCGCCACTGCGGCATCTCCTCGCCCAGCAGCCGGTGCAGCAGGATGGACAGAGAATAGGGTTCCGCCCCCGTGGCGCAGCCAGCGCTCCAGATCACCAGGCGCCGGGTGTCGCGGTTGCGCGCGAGGAGGTCGGGCAGAACCGTGTCGCGCAGCGCGGCGAACTGCTCGGCGAAGCGGAAAAAGAAGGTTTCGCCGATGGTGATCGCCGCTTCCAGCGCCCCCCATTCCGCCGGCCCCGCCGCGGGGTCGCGCAGGCGCTGCAGGTAGCTTTCCAGGCTCGGCGATCCCGTGGCCAGCATGCGCTGCCGCAGCCGCTCGCCCAGCAACTCGTCCTTGTCGGCGTAGAAGAAATGGCCGGTGCGCTCGATCACCAGCTGCTTCAGCGTCGCGAAGCAGCCCGGCTCCCCGTCCCGGGGCGAGGGTGGGCGGATCACGTCGGGGTCGCGTCCCAATCGCGCAGCCGGCGCTGCGCGTCCTCCGCCAGCGCTGCCAGGATCGCCGCCTCGCCTTCCCGCAGCAGCCGGTCGGGGGCCAGCAGGTGCACCAGGGCGGCGCCCAGCGGGATCTCGGCCTCCACGCAAGGGTCGGCATGGCCGTCCGGCGGCGTCGCGGGCTGCGCGGGCGGCGGCACGAGGTCCAGCACCCGGTCCACCAGCAGCGCCACCCGGCCGGACCCGCCGCCCGGCCGCGGCAGGGTGTGGTTCAGCACGATGATGTGCCGGTACAGCCCGCCGGCGACGCGCCGGGCTTCCTCCGTCCGGTTCAGCAGCCGCGCCAGGGCCAGCACCGGCACCGCCTCGCCACCCAGGTTGAGAAAGCCCGCCACCGGCCGCGGCAGGCCGGGCGGGGCGGACAGGCGGGGCAGGGGCAGCAGTTCCCGCACCGCGGGGCGGCGCAGGGCGCACACGGTGCCGCCCACGGCGAACAGCAGCAGGGGATCGCCGCCCGGCGCGTCGGGGCCGCCCGGGGCGTTGGGGCCGGAGGAGGGCAGGGGCGCGGGGCGGGAAAACAGGTCGGCCAGGCTCGCTCACCGGCGCCCGGCGGGCGCGTCGCCGCCTGCGTAACACGCCGGGGCGTGGGGGGCCATCGCCGCACCGGGGTGCCAGGGAGGCACCGGCGCCAGGGGGCATCGCGACGCCAGGGCGCCAGAGGGCTATCGCCACGTGCGGCGTACGGAGCCACCGCGCGCCCCACCGTTCCACGCCGCTTCCCTCCGCCGGGCGCGCGCGCTAGCAACCCGGCTGGACGACAGCGGCAAGGCCAGGGGAGAAGAGCGGGCGCATGATCGACAAGACGGTTCGCAGCATGGCCGAGGCCCTGGAGGGCGTGCGCGACGGCTCCACCGTGCTGGTGGGCGGCTTCGGCGCCGTGGGCCAGCCCGACGACCTGATCGAGGGCCTGATCGAGCAGGGCGCCAAGGAGCTGACGGTGGTGGCCAACAACGCCGGCACCGGCCGCACCGGCCTGGCCCGGCTGATGGAGCTCGGCCGTGTCCGGCGCATCATCTGCTCCTTTCCGCGCTCCTCCGGCTCCGTGGTGTTCGAGGAGCTCTACCGAGCCGGCAAGCTGGAGCTGGAGATCGTGCCCCAGGGCACCCTGGCCGAGCGCATGCGCGCCGCTGGCGCCGGCATCCCCGCCTTCTTCACCCCCACCGCGGCCGGCACGCGCTTAGCGCAGGGCAAGGAGGTGCGCGAGTTCAACGGCCGCCCGCACGTCATGGAACTCGCGCTGCACGGCGACGTGGCGCTGGTGGAAGCCTGGGAAGGCGACCGCTGGGGCAACCTCGCCTACCGGGATTCCGGGCGCAACTTCAACCCGGTGATGGCCACCGCCGCGGCGCTCACGGTGGCCCAGGTGCAGCACCTGCGAAACCTCGGCGAGATCGAGCCCGACCGCGTGGTCACCCCCGGCCTCTTCGTGCAGCGGGTGATTCGCGTCGACCGCGGCGCGCCCTGGGCCTGATGCCGTCCCGCGCGCACCGCGTCGCCGCGCTGCCGCCCCGCCGGACGGCGGCCGCGCCGTGCCCGGCCGCGCGCCCACCAGTCCCGCCGGTCCGACCGGCATGAGTGCAACACCCGAAGCGGAGCCCCGCATGACACCCTGGACGCGCGCGCAGATGGCGGCCCGAGTGGCGGCCGACATTCCCGAAGGCTGGGCCGTAAACCTCGGCATCGGCATTCCCACCCTGGTGGCCGACCACATCCCCGCCGAGCACGAGGTCGTGCTGCACAGCGAGAACGGCCTGCTCGGCATGGGTCCGGCGCCGGATGCGGAGCACGCCAACCCCTGGCTGATCAACGCCGGCAAGCAGCCGGTGACGCTGCGGCCCGGCGGCTCCTTCTTTCACCACGCCGACAGCTTCGCGATGATCCGCGGCGGCCATATCGACCTCTGCGTGCTGGGCGCCTTCGAGGTCGCGGCCAATGGCGACATCGCCAATTGGGCCACCAGCGAGAACGACAGCGCCCCCGCCGTGGGCGGCGCCATGGACCTCGCGGCCGGGGCCAAGCACGTCTGGGTGGTGATGGAGCACACCACCCGCGACGGTGCGGCCAAGCTGGTGGAGCGCTGCTCCTACCCGCTGACGGCCGCGGGCGTGGTGGGCCGGGTCTACACCAACCTCGCGGTGCTGGACGTGGTGCCGGGCGAGGGTTTCCGGGTGCGCGAGCTGGCCCCGGGCGTGACGCCGGAACTGCTGGCCGAGCGTACCGGCGCCCCCGTGCTGCCGGCCGAAGCGCCGCAGGGCACCGTGCAGGCCGACGCGCTGCGAAACGGCGCCCCGCAAGGCCCCCGGGCGTGAGCGACGCCGCGCGCCTGGAGCAGGCGCGCCACGGCGCCGTGCTGGTGCTGACACTGGACGACGCGGCGCGGCGCAACGCCCTGTCGCTGCCGCTGCGCGAGATGCTGGCCGACGCGCTGGAAGCCGCCGAGGGCGACCGCTCCGTCCGCGCGATCGTGGTCACCGGCGCTTCGGGCAATTTCTGCTCCGGCGGCGACCTGGTGGGCATGCAGGTGCCGGACGCCCTGGCCGGGCGGGAACGCCTCCGCCGCGTCCACCGGCTGATCCGCCTGCTGGTGGCCGGCTCCAAGCCCGTGGTGGCGGCGGTGGAGGGCTGGTGCGTCGGCGCCGGCCTGTCCCTGGCCTGCGCCTGCGACCTGGTGGTCACGGCCGAGAACGCCCGCTTCCTGGCCGCCTTCAACCGGGTGGGGCTGATGGCCGATCTCGGCCTGGGCTGGACCCTGCCGGCCCGCGTCGGGCTGGGCCGGGCCAAGCGCATCCTGTTCCTGGGCCAGCAGATCACCCCCGCCCAGGCCGAGAGCTGGGGCCTGGCCGACGAGGTGGTGCCCAGCGGCAGCGCCCTGGCCACCGCACTGGAACGGGCGCAGTTCCTGGCCGCCCAGGCCCCGGCCCCGATGGCGATGACCAAGACCATGCTGGCCGCCGGTCTGGACGCGGCACTGGAAGCCGAGCGCCATTACCAGACGCTGCTGTTCCTCTCGGCCGACCACGCCGAAGGCCGCAGCGCCTTTCTGGAAAAGCGCGAACCGCGCTTCGGGACGGAATAGGCCGGACCGGAGCGACGGCGCGGGGCGCGCGACAGGGCTATCGGCCTGCCGCCTGGCCGGGTGCCACGGTGGCACCCGGCCGCCAGCTCGGCGCAGCACCCAGCCGGGAAGCCGGGCCGCAGCGCGCCCTCTACTGCGCGGTGATGCCCGCCGCCCGCGCCACCTCCGTCCAGCGCAGCACCTCCGAGCGGAAGAAGGCACCGTACTCGGCGGGGGTGGTGGCGATGGGTTCCACCGCCAGCGCCTCGATGCGAGCGCGGGTGTCGGGGGCGGCCATCACCTGCGCAATGGCGCGGTACAGCGTGTCCACCATCTCCGGCGGCGTGCCGCTGCGCACCAGCACGCCCTGCCAGGCCTGCACCTCCAAGCCGTCGCCCAGCCCGGCTTCGGTGATGGCGGGAATGTCGGGATAGCTCGGCAGGCGCTCCCGGCCCATCACCGCCAGGGCGCGGATGCGGCCTTCCTCGATGTACGTGCGGGTGGCCGGCTGCGGCGTGTCGCAGAGCAGCTCCACGTCGCCCGTCAGCAGCGACTGGATGGCGGGCCCGCCGCCGCGATAGGGCACGTGCACCAGCTGCACGCCGGTGCGGCGGGCGAACAGCTCCGGCGCCAGATGCGCGGAGGAACCCACCCCGCCCGAGGCATAGGTCACCGTGCCCGGCGCCGCCCGGGCCGCGGCCACCACGTCGGCGATGCTGCGGAAGGGCGCGTTGCCGGCGGCGAACATGAACACCGGCACCCGCGCCACCTGCGACACCGCGGTCAGGTCCACCAGCGGGTCGAAGCTCAGCCGCATCAGCGCCGGCGCCACGGCGTGGGAGAAGACGCCGTAGAGCAGGGCCGTGCCATCCGCCGGGCCGTGCGCCACGGCCTCCGCCGCCAGGTTGGCGCCGGCGCCGGGGCGGTTCTCCACCACCACCTGCTGCCCCAGCACGGGCGTCAGCCCCTGCGCCAGGATGCGCGCCACCGTGTCCACCGTGCCGCCCGGCGCGAAGCCCAGCACCAGCCGCAAGGGACGGTCGGGATAGGCGGCGCGGGCGGCGCGCGGCGCGACGGCTGCCGCGGCCAGCAGGGCGCCGAGGCCACGACGGCCGGTCAACGCGCCGCTCACGCCACAGCCTCGATCACATGCACGCCGCGCTGCCGGTCGGTCAGGTAGATCAGCCCGCGCGCGTCGGTGGTCACGTCGTTGGAGGAGGCGCGCTCGCAACCCGGCGGCGGGTCGGGCCGGAAATGGCCGACCTCCTGTGGGCGGAAAGGATCGGCGAAGTCGACGATCCGCAAGCCCTGGGCAAACCAGGCGAAGGGAATGCGCGTGCCGGTAAACACTTCCGAGGGCTGGTGGCAGCCGGTCATGTTGGGCTGCGGCGAGCCGTCGCGGTCCAGCCCCGGCACGTCGAAGGTGGCAATGGGCATGGGCTGCCGCTCGTCGGTGATGTCGTAGACCCAGGAAAAGGCGGGCGGGGAAGGGCGCAGCTTGGACACGTCCTCATCCGCCACCACCATGATCTGCCGCCCCTTCAGCGGCTGCGGGATCGGCAGGCAGGTGTGGGTGGGGTGCGGGTGCGCCGGGCTGCTGTTCATCGCCGACACCAGGCTGGGCCGCGACAGGTCGGAAATGTCGAGGATGAAGAAGCCGTGGTGCCAGTAGCTCACGTAGAGCCGGTCGCCCAGCCGCAGCGGATGGTGGCAGCGCGGCTTCGGGTAGTCGGCGGGCCAGGGATACTCCTCGCCGGCGGCGGCGTTCTGGCCGGGGATCCACCAGCGCCCGGCCTCGCGCGGGTTGGCGGGGTCGAGCAGGTCCAGGATCATCACGAAGTTGCCGATGAAGCCGTCGGCACTCGGCGAAATGTAAGCGTAGCGCCCGTCGAAATCGAAGCGGTGCACGCCGGGGCCGCCGGTGCGCCACTTGGTGATCTGGCGCGGCCGCGTCGGGTCGGACACGTCGTAGATGCCCAGGCCGCCGCCGAAGCCCATGTCGGCATCGGGCTTCTGCCGCTCGTGATTCACCAGCATCAACCCGTCGCGCACGCGCACCTTGTGGGAATGCCAGCCGGCCGGCATCTCCACCGTGCTCAGCAGCCGCGGGTTCCTCGGATCGGCGATGTCGAAGATCGAGGTGCCCGCGGGCGCGCTCATATGCGCCACGAACAGCGTGTTGCCCTCCACCCAGACCTGGCCGCCGCCGGGGCAGTCGATGGAACTCAGCAGCCGGGTGTTGCGGGCATCGGGCATGGGCGGAACCTCCGGCACTGTGGCGGCGGACCCGGTTGCGCAGGGCCGGCGCGGGCCCGGGCGGCCCTTTGCCGATGCGGAACCGCATTCGCCGAAACGGCAGGCAACCAGCCGGGACCGGCAGTGTCAATTCGGCGGAGGTTCCCGGGCCAGGCCGGCGCAGGGCATGACACGGGCCCTTAGCCTGAGCGGCGGCAAGGCGGACCCGCAGCGTCCGAACCAGGCCAGCGCCACCGCCGAATCGCATCCCCTCGACACCCCGGCGGCGCTTCCGGACAGTGCGGCCCGCAGCCACACGGGGACGCGCGAACCGCATGACCGAGTTCTGGCGACTTTCCGCCGCCGCCATCGCCGCCGGCGTGTGCGCGCGACTTCTCCGCCGAGGAAGTGGCCCGCGATGCCCTGGCACGGCTGGACGCGGCCAACCCCGCGATCAACGCCGTGGTGGACCACCGTCCCGCCGAGGTGCTGGCCGACGCCCGCGCGGTGGATGCTGCGGTGGCCGGCGGCGAGGACCCCGGGCCGCTGGCCGGCGTTCCCGTGACGATCAAGGTCAACACCGACCAGGCCGGCTTCGCCACCACCAACGGGTTGCGCCTGCAGCGCGAGCTGATCGCGCGCGAGGACAGCCCGGTGGTCAGCAATCTCCGCCGCGCAGGCGCCGTGGTGCTGGGGCGCACCAACACGCCCGCCTTCTCCCTGCGCTGGTTCACCCGCAACGGGTTGCACGGCCACACCCGCAACCCGCACGATCCCCGGCTGACGCCCGGCGGTTCCTCCGGCGGGGCGGCGGCGTCGCTGGCGGCGGGGATCGGGGCGATCGCGCACGGCACGGATATCGGCGGCTCCGTGCGCTACCCCGCCTATGCCTGCGGCGTGCACGGCTTGCGGCCGACGCTGGGGCGGGTGGCGGCCTTCAACGCCTCCGGCCCGGAACGGGCGATCGGGGCGCAGCTGATGGCGGTGTCGGGGCCGCTGGCGCGCTCGATCCCCGACCTGCGCCTGGCCCTGGCCGCCCTGGCGGCGCGCGACCCGCGCGACCCCTGGTGGGTGCCGGCGCCCCTGGAAGGCCCGCCCGCCGCCCGCCGCGCCGCGCTCTGCGTCCGCCCGGAAGGGCTGAACACCGCGCCGGAGGTGGAACGCGCCCTGCGCGCCGCCGCCCTGCAACTGCAGGAGAAGGGCTGGACCGTGGTGGAAACCCCGTGCCCGCCCCTGCGCGAGCCCGCCCGCCTGCAAGCCATGCTCTGGCTGGCCGAGAGCCGCCGCGGGTCGAACGCCGCCCTGGCGCGGGAAGCCCACCCGGATGCCAGCTTCGTGTTCGCCCGCATGGAAGCCCTCTGCCCCGTCCCCGGCGAGAACGGGTTGACCGACGCCCTGCAGGCCCGGGCGGGCTTCCTGCGGCAATGGAGCCTGTTCCTGGACCGCTACCCCGTGCTGATCCTGCCCGTCTCGGCCGAGCCGCCCTTTCCCGACCTGCTGGACGTGGAAAGCGAGGCGGCGTTCGACCGGGTGATCGAGGCGCAGCTGTGTCAGATCGGCCTGCCGCTGATGGGGCTGCCGGGGCTCAGCGTGGCCACCGCCGCGCGCCCGGCCCCGGGGCAGGCGGCGCCCGCCGCGGGCAGCCCGATGGGGGTGCAGCTGGTGGCGGGCCGGTATCGCGAGGACCTGCTGCTGGCCGCCGCGGAAGTGATCGCGCCGCTGCCCATCGCACCCGTGGAACCCGTTACGATCTGACACAATTCGCCGCGCGACGGAGGCAGCCGCGCCTCGATTTCGCCACCGCCCAACACCATTTTGTCGGGTGAGGAGTTCAACACATGCGCAGTCTCACTCGCATCACCACGGCAGCTCTCGGGGCCCTGGCCCTCGGCATGGCCGTCAGCGCGCCCGCCCATGCCTGGAGCCGCTACGACCGCGGTTATCACGGCCACGGCTACTACGGCCATCGCGGCTACGACCGCGGCGGTGCGTTGGCGCTTGGCCTGGGCGTGGGCGTGCTGGGTGGCCTCGCCCTGGGCCTGGCGGCACCGCCGCCCGCGGTGGTCTATGCCCCGCCGCCGGTGGTCTACGCCCCGCCCCCGCCCGTCGTGTACCAGCCGCCGCCGGTGGTGTACCAGCCGGCCCCGGTCTACGCCCCGCCGCCGCGCTACGCGCCCGGCCCGGCCTATGCCCCGGCGCCCTCCTATGCCCCGGCCCCCGGCTATTCCCCGCGTGCCGACTACGACTCCAGCTACGGCACCGCGGTGGGATCCTGGAAGTAAGCACGCAGGTCCGGGGGCTTCGCAGCCCCCGGTTCCGCACCGCCGGCGCGGCTTCGTGTTGACCCGGCGGGTTCCCCCTGCCGCGTCCCGGCGCTAAGCCTTGCCGCCGTGAGCGAAGCACCTCTCGCACCCTTGCCCGCCGCGGCGCCCGCCGCCGACCACCAGCGCGCCGTCTTCGCGGACGGCCTGGCGCTGGATTGCGGCACCGTGATCGCGCCGCTGGCCGTGGCTTACCGCACCTACGGCACGCTCAACGCCGACCGTTCCAACGCCGTGCTGGTGTGCCATGCCCTGACCGGCGACCAGTACGTGGCGGAAACCCACCCGCTGACGGGACGGCCGGGCTGGTGGCAGGGCGTGGTGGGACCGGGCGACGCGATCGACACCGACCGCTACTTCGTGATCTGCGCCAACGTGCTGGGCGGCTGCATGGGCTCCAGCGGCCCGCGCGAGGAGATGACCGACGCCGCCGGCCGCGGCCTCGGCCGCCCCTGGGGCACGGATTTCCCGCACGTCACCATCCGCGACATGGTGCGCGCCCAGGCCCGGCTCGTGGAGCACCTCGGCATTTCCCGGCTGCTGGCCGTGGTGGGCGGTTCCATGGGCGGGATGCAGGCGCTGGAATGGGCGGCGACCTTTCCCGACCGCGTCTTCGCCTGCGCCCCCATCGCCACCGCGGCGCATCACAGCGCCCAGAACATCGCCTTCCACGAGGTCGGCCGCGCCGCCATCCACGCCGACCCGGACTGGCGCGGCGGCCGCTACTGGGAGGACGGGCTGATCCCCGCCCAGGGCCTGGGCGTGGCGCGCATGATCGCGCATATCACCTACCTGTCGGAACAGGCGCTGGCGCGGAAGTTCGGCCGCCGGCTGCAGGGGGCGGCGGCGCTGACGCTGCTGGAAGACACCTTCGCGGTGGAAAGCTACCTGCGCCACCAGGGCTCGACCTTCGTACGGCGCTTCGACGCCAACTCCTACCTGACCATCACCCGCGCCATGGATTACTTCGACCTGGCCGCGGAACACGCGGGCGACCTCAGCGCCGCCTTTCGCGGCACGGCGACGCGCTTCCTGCTGGCCTCCTTCTCCTCCGACTGGCTGTTTCCCACGGCGGAATCGCGCGCCGTGGTGCGGGCGCTGAACAAGGCGGCCGCCAACGTCTCCTTCGTGGAGATCGCCTCCGACAAGGGCCACGACGCCTTCCTGCTGGAGGAGCCGGAGTTCCGCCACACCCTGGCCGGCTTCCTGCGCGGCGCGGCGGAGCGTCTGGGCGTTTGAGAGCGTCCGGGTGTTTGAAAGCATCTGGGCATTTGAACGCCGCGGCGCGGGAAGCCGCAGGGCGCCGCGCGCGTTGATCGGGGAAACGGCCCGCCCCGCGCGGCCCACCCCCGACCGAGATGGAGGCCGCCCCGCGTGGACATCCGACCGAGTGCGACCCGGAAAGCCATTGGCTGGTCCCTGCTCGTACTGGGCGTGCTGGGCTGCGTGCTGCCCTTCCTGCAAGGCTTCCTGTTCCTGGCCCTGGGCGTCTTCGTGCTGCGCGACCAGCATGCCTGGGCGGCCCGCGGGTGGGGCTGGCTGGCCCAGCGCTGGCCGGGCGCCGTGGCGCGCGTCGAGGCGATGGAGGAAGGGCTGACCCGGCGCCTGAGCGACTGGGGCCGGCGCGCCCGCCGGATGCTGGGACGCGCCTGATCCGTATCCAGGCCTGCCTGAACGGGGCGAGGCCGGCGGGCTTCCATCCCGCCCTGCCGCTTTCCCCCGACGACCTGGCCCGCGATGCCGCCGCCTGCGCCGCGGCGGGCGCGGTGGCGCTGCACCTGCACCCGCGCGACGCGGCCGGGCGGGAGTCGCTGCGGCCGGACGCCATCGGTGCCGCCGTCGCCGCGGTGCGTCGGGCCGCGGGGCTGCCGGTCTCGGTGTCCACCGGCGCCTGGATCGCGCCCGACGATGCCGCGCGCCGGGCGGCGCTGCGCGGCTGGGCCGGCCTGGGGCAGGACCGGCCGGACGAAGCCTCGGTCAACCTGGGCGAGGCCGACGCCCCGGCGGTCATGCTCGCCATGCACGAGGCCGGGATCGGGGTGGAAGCCGGGCTGGCTTTCCCCGCCGATGCCGAGCGCTTCCTGTCGCTGGGGATCGCCTGCCGCCGCGTGCTGCTGGAAGTGCCGGACCTGCCGGAACCAGAGGCACTGGCCCTGGCCCGCGCCATGCTCGCCCGGCTGGACGCGGCCGGGCATCCGGCGGAACGGCAACTGCACGGGGAAGGCCGCAGCGTCTGGCCCTGCTTCGACCTCGCGGCCGGGCTGGGGCTGATGGCGCGGCTGGGGCTGGAGGATGGCGACCACCTGCCAGACGGGAGGGTGGCCGCGGGCAACGCCGCGCTGGTGCGGGCGGGGCTGCGGCGGGCCGGGCCGGGGCCCGCCTAGCGGCCCACCTGGAGACGTCGCCGCCGCTCCTCGCCCCAAACTGACGGCCGCGTCGCGAAACCAGCCGGCGCGGCTAACCCTCCGCCCGGGGATGGGCGCTGCGCCAGGTGTCCAGCAGCTTGGCCGCGTCCACCGCGGCGTAGCGCTGGGTGGTGGACAGGCTGGCATGGCCCAGCAATTCCTGGATCACCCGCAGGTCGGCGCCGCCCCCCAGCAGGTGGGTGGCGAAGGAATGCCGCAGCGCATGCGGCGTCGCGTGTTCCGGCAGCCCGGCCAGCCGGCGGAAGCGCTGGATCACCGCCCGCGCCACCGCGTCGTTCAGCCGGCCGCCTTTGGCCCCCAGGAACAGCGGCTCATCCGGCGCGGCGCCGGGCCGGTGCCGCAGCGCCAGCGCCACCGCCTCGGCCACGGCCGGCAGCACGGGCACCAGCCGTTCCTTGTCGCCCTTGCCGCGCACGCGCAGCGCCCGGTCCGCCCGGGGGGCATCGCCCACGTTCAGCGCCAGCGCCTCGGAAATGCGCAGCCCGCAGCCGTAGAGCAGGGTGAACAGCGCCACGTCGCGCGCCGCGAGCGCCGGGTCGTCCTGCCCTTCGCCGATCTCGGCCGACACGCTGCGGGCCTGGTCCGGCGTCAGGGCGCGCGGCACCGGCGGGCGGGCGCGCGGCCCGCGCAGCCCGGCCAGCGCCAGCGGCGCCACCCCGTGCCGCTTGCCCAGCCAGTGCAGGAATCTGCGCACCGCCGCCAGCTGCCGGGCCCGGGTGCTGTTGCCCGCCCCCGCCGCGGCGCGATGCGCCAGGAAGGCGCGCAGGTCGGCCGGGCGCAGCGCGGCGATGGCGGCCAGGTCCGGCTCGCCGCCGAGGTGGTGACACAGGAAGCCCAGCAGGTCCGACAGGTCGCGGCCATAGGCGGCAAGGGTGTGGCGGCTGGCCCGGCGTTCCCGCGCCAGCCAGTCCAGGAAGGCTTCCCGCGCCTGCAGCCCGGTCAGCACCGCGGCGGTTCCGCCCTCGCTCACGGGCCGCCCGCGGCGGCGTCCCGGGTGGCGCCCAGGGCAGCGGCCGCGGCCTGGGCCAGGAACAGCAGCGCCGGTCCGGCGCCGCGGCGCGGCAGCAGCGCGGCCTCCCGCGTGCCCAGGGCCAGCAGCATCCCGGGGCGCAGCCGCAGCAGCGCGTCGCGCGCGATCAGCGGCGCCGCTTCGGCGTGCAGGGTGGCGGCGTCGGGCAGGGCGGGGGCGTCGCGCAGCACCCAGTTGCGGCTGGGCGGCAGCAGCCGGGCGAGGCTGCCGGCGGGTAGGGCGCGCCAGTGCCGCGCCGCCTCGCCCTCGCGGCACAGGGTCACGGCGTCCAGGCCCAGCAGCGCCGGCCATTCCGCCGACACGGTTTCCGCCGGGTCCGGGCTGCGCAGCAGCGCCAGCACCGCGCGTTGCACCCGCGCCAGCAGGGCGTCGCCCTGCCGCAGGTGCAGCGCGACGTCGCGGCTGGCGTCGCGCTCGGCCGCCAGCATGGCGGCCATGTGGTCGGCCAGGACCTCGCCATGCACCCGGCGGGGCGGCACGAGGCGGCGATACAGCGTGGGCCGGTCGACCAGGAAGCGGGGACGGGCGGCGAGCCAGGTGGCGACCTGCTCGGCCTCCTCGTCTTCCGCGGAACGGGGAAGGGAAGGCATCCCCGCCATCCTGCCCGGTCCCGCCGCGGCCGGCTACGGTCCGCCGCGGCCGGCTACCGCGCGTCCCCGACCGTTACGTGGTGGGACGGTTACGCGGACAGGATGCTCTGCCCGGTCTTCGTCCAGTCCGCCATGAAGGCATCCAGCCCCTTGTCGGTCAGCGGGTGCTTGACCAGGGAACGGATCACCGCTGGCGGCAGCGTGGCGACATGGGCGCCCAGCTTGGCCGCCTGCAGCAGGTGCACGGGGTGCCGGATGGAGGCCGCCAGCACCTCGGTCTTGAGGTGCGGGTAGGCCTTGTAGATCTGCATGATGTCGGCGATCAGCCCCATCCCGTCCTGGCCGATATCGTCCAGCCGGCCGATGAAAGGGGAGATGTAGGTGGCTCCGGCCTTGGCCGCGAGCAGCGCCTGCACCGCCGAGAAGCACAGGGTCACGTTGACCATGGCCCCTTCGTTCACCATATGTTTGCAGGCGCGCAGCCCCGCCTCGGTCAGCGGCAGCTTCACCACGACGTTGCTCGCGATGCGGCGGAGGTGCTCGCCTTCCCGCATCATGCCGTCGTAGTCGAGCGCCGTGACCTCGGCCGAAACGGGGCCCGGGGTGATCTCGCAGATCTCGGCGATGACCTCGGCCATCGGACGGTTGGCCTTGGCGATCAGGGAAGGGTTGGTGGTGACGCCGTCGAGCAGGCCGGTCTCGGCCAGGGCGCGGATCTCGGAGACCTCCGCGGTGTCCACGAAGAACTTCATCGGTGCCGCCTTGCGTTGTGCGGCGCACCCATAGCATGCCTTCCCCGGTGAAAAAGCCCGTTGGGCCGCTGCGCCCGCGCGTCAAGGTGCTGCTGCCCCTGCCGCTGGACGGCACCTACGACTACCGCGTGCCCGAGGGCATGGCGGTACCGGAACCCGGCACCTTCGTGGAGGTGCCGCTGGGCGGGCGCGAGTTGCAGGGCGTGGTCTGGGACGGCGTGCCCGACCCGACGCTGAAGGAAGGCCGACTCAAGGACATCCTCGGCACCCTCCTCGTGCCGCCGATGGCCGAGAGCCTGCGCCGCTTCGTGGACTGGGTGGCTGCCTACACGCTCGCACCCCCCGGCGCGGTGCTGCGCATGGCCATGAGCGTGCCCTCCGCCCTGGAACCTCCCGGCCAGCAGGCCGGCTGGCGCCTGAGCGCCGGTGGCGAAGCCGCCAAGCGCGGCGCCCCCGGCTACCGCCTCACCGAGGCGCGCCGCCGCATCCTGGACGTGCTGCTGCCGGGCGAACCGCGCGCGGGCGCCGAGATCGCCGACGAGTCCGGCGCCTCGCCCGGCGTGCTGCGCGGCATGGCCGATGCCGGGATGATCGAGCCGGCGCTGCTGCCCCGCCCGGTGGCCTTTCCACGCCCCGACCCCGAGCACCCCGGCCCCTCCCTGATGCCCGAGCAGGCTGAGGCCGCGGCCTCCCTGATCGCGCTGGTGCGGGAACGCGCGTTCGGGGTGACGCTGCTGGCCGGCGTCACCGGTTCCGGCAAGACCGAGGTCTACCTGGACGCGGTGGCGGAGTGCCTGCGCCAGGGCCGGCAGGCGCTGGTGCTGCTGCCGGAGATCGCCCTTTCCGCCCAGTGGCTGGAGCGCTTCCAGACCCGCTTCGGCTGCCCGCCCGCCCTTTGGCATTCCGAGCTGGGCGGCCGCCGCCGCCGCAACACCTGGCGCGCCGTGGCGGAAGGCGAGGTGCAGGTCCTGGTGGGCGCCCGCTCCGCCCTGTTCCTGCCCTTTCCCGACCTCGGCCTCCTCATCGTGGACGAGGAGCACGAGACCGCCTTCAAGCAGGAGGAGGGCGTGATCTACCACGCCCGCGACATGGCCGTGGTGCGCGCCCGCCTGGCCGGCGCCGGCTGCGTCCTGGTCTCCGCCACGCCCTCCCTGGAAACCCTGAACAACGCCGAGACCGGCCGCTACACCGCGCTGTCCCTGCCGCGCCGTCACGGCGGCGCCGGCTTGCCGGAGGTCGGCGTGCTCGACCTGCGCAAGGTCCCCCCCGAGCGCGGCCGCTTCCTCAGCCCGCCGCTGGTGCAGGCGGTGCACGACACGCTGGCGCGCGGCGAGCAGGCGATGCTGTTCCTGAACCGCCGCGGCTACGCGCCGATGACGCTGTGCCGCTCCTGCGGCCACCGCATGCGCTGCCCGAACTGCACCGCCTGGCTGGTGGAGCACCGCGCCCGCCGCCAGCTGCAGTGCCACCATTGCGGCCACACCGAGCCCACCCCGCAGTTCTGCCCGGAATGCGGTGCGGAAGGCAGCCTGACCGCCATCGGCCCCGGGGTGGAGCGGGTGCAGGAGGAAGCGGCCGCGTTGTTTCCCGAAGCGCGCCGCCTCGTGATGGCCTCCGACACCATTCCCGGCCCGGCGGCGGCGGCGGAAGCCGCGCGGCAGGTGGCGGAGCGCGAGGTGGACCTGGTGATCGGCACCCAGATCGTCGCCAAGGGCTGGCACTTCCCGCACCTGACCCTGGTGGGGGTGGTGGATGCCGACCTGGGCCTGGCCGGCGGCGACCTGCGCGCGGCGGAACGCACGGTGCAGCTGCTGCACCAGGTGGCCGGCCGGGCGGGACGCGCGGAGAGCCCGGGCAAGGTGCTGCTGCAATCCTGGGTGCCCGAGCATCCCGTGATGAAGGCGCTGATCTCCGGCGACCTCGACAGCTTCATGGTGGAGGAAGCGGCCTCCCGCCGGCCCGGCGGCTGGCCTCCCTTCGGCCGCCTCGCGGCGTTGATCGTGTCCTCCGAGGATGAGCGCGCCGCCGACCGCGTGGCCCGCGACCTCGGGCTGCAGGCGCCGGGCGGGGACGGGGTGCAGGTGCTGGGCCCCGCGCCGGCGCCGCTGGCCATGCTGCGCGGCCGGCACCGGCGGCGGCTGCTGCTCAAGGCCCGCCGCGACGTGGCGGTGCAGCCGCTGCTGTGGGACTGGCTCAGCCGCGTCGAGGTCCCGGCCGCGGTGCGGGTGCAGGTGGACGTGGACCCCGTCAGCTTCCTGTAGGCGCCGCTCCCGCGGCGGTGAAGCCTTCCCCTCCGGAGCGCGTGCCGCGCCGTGCGGGAAAGAACTGGGATACGGTCCGCCCGGCGGGGTGGAATCCGGCATTGGGAGGTATTGCCCCGATTTGACAGGGCGGCAGCCTTGCTCGCAGGCTCATCCCCGAGGTGCTGCGCCGTATCGCTCCACCTCCGAGAAAATGGCCGCGCCCCGGATAAACTTCCGGCAGGAGCGCGGTTCGGGGAGGAAGGCCGTTTATGCTGTCCCGCCGTTCGATCCTGGCCGGAAGCGCCGCCGCGTCGCTCGCGCCGGCCTTGCCGGCCCCGCTCCGGGCC
This sequence comes from Roseomonas sp. BN140053, assembly GCF_047690175.1. Classification (NCBI taxonomy): domain Bacteria; kingdom Pseudomonadati; phylum Pseudomonadota; class Alphaproteobacteria; order Acetobacterales; family Roseomonadaceae; genus Roseomonas; species Roseomonas sp. BN140053. Next base: position 54,845 of record NZ_JBLLEB010000024.1, read on the forward strand.
CAGTCCCTCTCCGGCCGTCCCGTGACGGTGGTGGTCGGCATCACCGGCGGCACCACCACCGACATCCTGGCCCGGCTGATCGCCGACCGCCTGCAAGGACGTTGGCACCAGCCCTTCGTGGTGGACAACCGCGCCGGCGCCAGCGGCAACATCGCCGCGCAGAACGTCGCCCGCGCCGCTCCCGACGGCCATACCCTGCTGATGGCGGTGAACACGCTGGTGATGAACCCGCCGCTCTTCGCCACGCTGCCCTACGACCCCGTCCGCGACTTCGCGCCGATCACCCTGGTCGGCACCAGCCGCGCGGCGCTGGTCGTCCACCCGTCCTTGCCCGCGCGCAGCGTGGCCGAACTCGTGCGCCTCGCGAAGGAGAAGCCCGGGGTGATCGACTACGCATCTCCCGGCGTCGGCACGCCCTTCCACATGGGGATGGAGCTGTTCAAGCTGCGCACAGGCACGGAGCTGACGCATATCCCCTACAGGGGCAGCGCCATGGCGTGGCAGGACTTCGCCGGCGGGCGGGTGAAGGTGATGTTCGCGAGCCTCGCCACGGCCCTGTCGCTCGCCAAGGAGGGGAATGCCGCGCTCCTCGCCCTGTCGGGCGACCGGCGCTCGCCGCTGGCGCCGGCCGTACCGACACTGGCGGAGGTGGGACTCGGCGACGTGGACGCGGGCAGCTGGTACGGCGTGGCGGCACCGGCCGGCACGCCCGACGAGATCCTGGACCGCTACAACGCCGCCATCCGCGAGATTATCGCGGAGCCCGCGATCCAGGAGCAGATGGCCGGGCGCGACGTTTCCCTGACCGGAACATCGCGCCAGGAATTCGCAGGGATCATCGCCGCCGATCTGCGTCGCTGGACGGAGGTCGTGCAGCAGGCCGGGATCAAGCCGGAATAGGGGTGCCTCGGCCAGCCTTCATCGCGCGAAACATAAGGGAGGACACGATCGTGAAAATCGTCGCCATCGAGGAGGTCCCGATGATCCGGGGCCTGGAGCACCGCAAGGGTGGCTTCCGGTCCCAGACGGTCCTGGAAGGCACGCCGGGGACGCCGGGCAACTTCAAGTTCTCCGTGTCCGAGGTCGGCGCCGATTTCTACTCGCCGCGCCACCGGCACAATTTCGACCAGTTCCGCTACGTGATGCAGGGCACCTCGGACTTCGAGCGGGAAGGGCGCATGAAGCCCGGCATGCTCGGCTACTTCCCCGAGGGCACGCCCTACGGCGCGCAGACCAACCCGGAGCCCTGCACCATGGCGGTGCTGCAATTCGGCGGCGCGAGCGGCAGCGGCTACCTGCTGCCCCGTGAGGTCAAGGCGGCGATGAAGGAGGTCGAGGCCTTCGGCGAGTTCCGCGACGGCATGTTCTTCCGCCACGGCGAGACCAAGCCGGGCCGCGACGCCTACCAGGCGATCTGGGAGCACCGGCACGGCCGGCGCATGACCTATCCCAAGCCGCGCTTCACCTCGCCGGTGTTCATGGCCTCCAACGCCTTTACCTGGACGGCGCGCGAGGACGAGCCGGGCGTGTCGGAGAAACTGCTCGGCGTCTTCGGGGAAGGCCGCACGGAAGGCGGGCTGCTGCGGATCGAGCCCGGCGCGCAGGCGCAGCTGGCCGGCCACGGCATCTGGTTCGTGCTCGACGGTCGGGGTGAGGTTGCCAGCCGCAGCCTCGACCGCCACGGCACGGTGTACCTGGAGCGCGGCGAAACCGTCACGCTCCGCGCCACCGAGACGACCGAGCTGCTGCACTACGGGCTGCCCCGCCTGTCCGAGACCCCAGCCGTCGAGGCGGAGGAGACGCCGGAAGAGGAGCTGGTGCTCGCCTCCTAGACCTGGCCCCCGCCGGCCGGAGCCCATTCCGGCGACGGCACGCGGTGAAGGCAGCTTTGCCGCGACCGCGCGGGAGTGGGCGACGGGGTGGATGACCTCGCCCCCGTCCCGGAAAGCCTCGGCGCGGCCCTCCATGGGAGGCCGCGCCGCGACGGACGCCCACGCCTCAGCTCAGCGGCAGGATGCGCCAGCTCCCCGCGCCGTCCGCCTCGACCCGGGCGAAGCCGCCGTGGCCGAGGTGGCAGCCCGCCACGGTGATGCCCTCGGCCGCCACCTCGGCTAGGCAGCGCATCCGGGTCGCGGCGGCGAGCTCCGGGTCCACGTCGAAGCCGATGGAGGTTCGCGGCAGCGGCACCTGCAGGACCGGGCAATGGGTGATGTCGCCCCAGATCAGCAGCCCGTCCGGCCCGGCGCCGATGCGGAAGCCGGTGTGGCCGGGGGTGTGGCCGGGCAGGGCCTCGGCGCGCAGCCCGGGCAGCGGTTCCTCGCCCGCCTCGAACAGCGACAGGCGGTCGGCGTAGATCTCCATCACGTCGCAGGCGACGCGGATCATCCGCTCCGGCGCGCGGGGCAGCTCGCCCGTGCGCGCCAGTTCGCGCCAGAAGCGTGCCTCCTCCGCCGGCACCAGCAGCCGGGCGGCCGGAAAGGCGGCCCGGCCCTCGGCGTCCAGCAGCCCGGCGGCGTGGTCGGTGTGCAGGTGGGTCATCACCACGGCGGAAACCTGGGCCGGGTCCAGCCCGGCCGCTCGCATCGCCGGCACGGCCTGCCCCATCTCCGGGCCGCGGATCGGGCCGAGCCCGGCATCGATCAGGGACAGCGCCTCCCCGTCCTGCAGCGCGAAGGCGTTCACCGCCGTGGGCACGGTGCCGGCCGGGTCCAGCCCCGCCGCGCGCAGCAGGGCGTCGCGCCCTTCCACCTCGGACAGCAGCGCGACCGGCAGCGCCATCACGCCGTCCAGCAGCGTGGTGACGGTGTAGCGCCCGAAGCGGCGGGAACTGGGGGAGGGGGCGGCGAGATCCATGCGATGCGCTCCACGACCGGCGAGGTGTAGGGGGCCGCGCCGCGGCGCGGCGGTCCCGCCGGGGGTGTGTCGGGTCCCGCCGCGAAAGGGAAGCCTCGGGGAGCTTCCCGGGGAACTCAGCTGCCGCGCAGGGGAAATTCGCCGCGCCAGTCGCGGATGGTCTCGTGCGGCGCTTCCACCTGCTCCTCGGGGGGCAGGTCGTTCTCGGGGTCGATCACCGGCCCGATCACGTTGGGCGGGGCCGGCGGGTCGGAGGCCGGGAAGGACTCCATGCCCTGCTCGTCCAGCCGGTCGTCGTCGCTGGTTCTCGGGAGGTCACCGCTCATGGCCCGGGGCGTCCTGCTTGGGGATATCGTTGCAGCGCCCGGCGGCCGCGGAAGTTCCAGCCAGCCGGCGAAACGGCGCGCGGCGTCAGCTGTGGAACACCACGGTCTTGCGCCCGTTCAGGATCACCCGGTCCTCCAGATGCCAGCGGATGGCGCGGGCCAGCACCCGGCGCTCAATGTCGCGGCCAATGCGGATCAGGTCGTCGGGCGTGTCGTGGTGGGAGATGCGCTCCACGTCCTGCTCGATGATCGGCCCCTCGTCGAGGTCGGCGGTGACGTAGTGCGCCGTGGCGCCGATCAGCTTCACGCCGCGGGTATGCGCCTGGTGATAGGGGCGGGCGCCCTTGAAGCCCGGCAGGAAGGAATGGTGGATGTTGATGCAGCGCCCCGCCAGCTTGGCCGCCAGCCCGTCCGACAGGATCTGCATGTAGCGCGCCAGCACCACCAGCTCGGAGCGGGTTTCCTGCACCAGCGCCCAGATCTGCGCTTCCTGCTCCATCTTGGTTTCCCGCGTCACCGGCAGGTGGTGGAAGGGCACGCCGTCCAGGTCGAGATGCGCGTAGTTTTCCCGGCCGTGGTTGGACACGATGGCGGTGAGCTCCATCGGCAGCTCGCCCAGGCGCCAGCGGTACAGGATGTCGGCCAGGCAGTGGTCGAACTTGGAGGCCAGCAGCATCACCCGCGGACGGTCGGCGCGGTTGCGCAGCGACCAGCGCATGCCGAAGCGTTCCGCCAGCGCCGCCAGCCCGGCGCGCAGCGCGGCATCCTCCGGCGCCGGGCCGGGATGGTCGAACACCACGCGCATGAAGAACTTGCCCGTCTCGGTGTCGTCGAACTGCTGGGCCTCCAGGATGTTGCGGCCACCCTCGAACAGGCTCGTGGCGACTGCAGCGACGATGCCGGGGCGGTTGGGGCAGGACAGGGTCAGGACGTGCTGCGTGGCGCTCATGACACCGGGCCGTACCGCGTCCGGCGGCCGCGTCAAGCGGGGCCAGCCGGTTCTGCATGCCCCAGGACCGGGGCAGGAGGCCGTTTCCCCGCGGACGAGGTCCTGAACACGATACGGGTGGCACCGCCGGGCCGGAACGGGTCTAGGCTTCCCGCGACGTCCCGCCGTCCGGAATGCGGGGCTCGGAGGAAACCATGCGCACCCATCCCAGCCGCCTGCCGCTCGCGCTCGCCCTGCTGACGGGGCTGGCCACCGCCGCCCAGGCCCAGGCCCCGGCCCAGCCCCCCGCGGCGGACACGCCGGAACAGCACCTCGCCGCCGCCAAGGCCGCAGCCGCCTTCGACTTCACCGGCACCCTGGCGCGGATCTGCGTCGCGCCGCAGACCGGCCCCGGCGCCGACGTCGCCCCGCGCCCGCCGCCGGCGCGCGACACCTGGTACAGCGAGCCGGCGCGGGTCTTCGACAACCTCTACTTCGTCGGCACCCTGGTCCACTCCGCCTGGGCGCTGACCACCAGCGAGGGGATCATCCTGATCGATACCCTCTACGACTACGCCACCGAGGAGGAGATCATCGGCGGCCTGCGCAAGCTCGGCCTCGACCCCGCCAGCGTGAAGTACGTGATCGTGTCGCACGGGCACGGCGACCATGTCGGCGGCGCCCACATCCTGCAGCAGCAACTGGGCGCGCGGGTGGTGATGAGCGCCGAGGACTGGTCGCTGGTGGAAGCCTCGCGCAACCAGTTCCCCAACGGCAAGCCGCGGCGCGACGTGGTGGCGATGGACGGCCAGACCATCACCCTGGGCGACACGGCCGTGCGGCTGATCCACACCCCCGGCCACACCCCCGGCACGCTGTCCATGATCTTCCCGGTGCGCGACGGCGCGCGGACCCTGACGGTGGCCTATTCCGGCGGCACCGCCTTCAACTTCATCAACGACGTGCCGCATTTCGACACCTATATCGCCTCGCAGCGCCGCATGGCCGCCTCCGCACGCGAGGCCGGAGCCACCGTGCTGCTGTCCAACCATTCCGAGTTCGACAACGCGGTGACCAAGATCCGCATGCTGCCCAGCCGCCGCCTGGGCGAGCCGAGCCCCTTCGAGAACGGTGCCGAGGCCGTGGCGCGCTACTTCCGCGTCACCGACGAATGCGCCCAGGCGGCGCGGCTGCGGCTGATGCGGGGCAGCTGAGGCGGCTGCGGGGAAGAAAGGTCGGGGGAGTGAACTCCCCCGAGCCCCCTCCTTTTTTCAGGAGTAGAAGAACACCGGCGGCCACCGGCGCACCCGAGAACTCCCGAAAACAGAAGGGGGTCCGGGGGGATACTTCCCCCCGGCTTCTTGCCGCCCCGCCGCCCTCAGAACCGCTTCAGCAACCGATCTAGGTAGTCCAGCTCCTGCGGCGGCCGCTCGCGCTCGCCGACCCGGCGGCGCAGCTCCTCCTGGATGCGACGGGTGCGCAGCACCTCCGCCTCGTCGGGCACGCGGGTGTCGCCGCCTTCCTCCGCGCTGCCGGTGGCCTCCTGCGTGCGGCGGCCCAGCGGGTCGCGCCCCTGGCCGAGCTGCGTCGCCTCGTCCTGGCCCTGGCCGCCCTGCTGCCCGCCCTGGGCGGTGTCGGGGGTGCCGTCGCCGTCCTCGTCGCCGTCCTCGCCCTGCTCCCCCTGTTGGCCGCGCTGGCCGAACTGGCGCTGCATGGACTGCGCCATCTGTCGTCCGCCCTCGGCCAGCTCGCGTAGGGCGCGCTCCTGGTGCGGCCGGGCGTCGCCGCCCTGGGCCAGCGCCTCGGCGCCCTCGCGCATCGCCTGGTCGGCACGGCCCAGCTGTTCCGGCACCTCGCCGGTCAGGTCGCCGAACTGCTGCATCAGCTCGCCCAGGGCCCGGCGCAGGGCGCGCTGGGTGCGGGCGTCGGCCTGCCCGTCGCGCTCGGCCTGCTGGCGGTCCTGCTCGCCCTGGCCCTGCTGCGGCGGTGGCCCGCCCTGGGACGGGTTGGGCGGCCGGCGGTTGGGGAAGGGCCGCCGCTCCTGCGCCTGCCGCTGCCCCTCGGCATCGGCGCGCTGGTGCGAGCGGTCCAGCAGCTCCGACTCCCGCCGCACCATGTCCTGCAGCGCGCCCATCTGCTGCTGCCCACGCTCGCGCCCCTGCTGCCGCTGGCGCTGGTTGTTCTCGGCGCGGGCGACGCGGCCCTCCTCCAGCGCCTTGAGCATCTCCTCCAGTTCGGCCAGCTCGCGCTGCGCGTCCTCGTCGCGGCCCTCGCGCGCCGCCTCGCGCATGCGCTCGGTGCGGCGCTCCAGGTCGCGGCGGTCCATCAGCCGCTGCGAGGGATCGCTGGGCATCGCTTCCGCGTTCTCCCGCTGCAAACGGTCGGCCAGCGCTTCCATGTGCTGCCGCACCGCCTCACGCAGTTCCTGGATGCGGCGGTCGATCTCGGCGCGGCGCTCCTCCGCGCTGCGCTCGGGGTCGCGGTTCTCCAGCGCCTCGCGCAGCGCCTGCCGGGCCTCGGCCAGGGCGCGGGCGGTGCGGTCCACCCGGCCTTCCTCCAGCGCCAGGGCGACGTCCCACAGGATCTCCTGCACCTCGCCCACCGCTTCCGGCCGGTCGTCGCGGCGCAGCCGGGCGCGGGCGACGCGCAGCGCCAGGAAGGTAGCGGTGTGGTTCTCGAAGGCGTCCGGCGCGTCGGCGATGATGCCCAGCTGTTCCCGCGCCGCGTCGCGCCCGGCGGGGTTCAGCGACAGCGCCTTGCGGATCGCCACCAGAGCGCGCGCCACCGGATGCTCGAAGGGCCGCTCCGGCAGGGTGAACACCACCGTGTCGGAGGTCCCCTCCTGCCCGGCGCCGTCGCGGGCCGCCAGCCGCGCCTGCACCGGCAGCCCGGCCCAGGGATGCGCCGACAGGTCCGGCTGCGCCGTGCCGCGCGGGTTGCGCGCGGCGCCGGCGGGCAGGGGCAGTTCCACCGTCACCGGCGCGGCGCCCGGGCGCGCGTCCAGCCGCAGCTCGGCCTGTGCGGCGGCGATGCCCCAGTCATCCTCCGCCCGCCAGGGCAGCCGGGTGGTCAGCCCGCGCGGCGCCGGACCCGGCGGCTCGCTGAAGCTGATCGTCGGCGGCGCGTCCGCCTGCACGGAGAGCGACCACACCGCGATGTCCCGCCCGTCCCGCCGCAGCGCCAGCCGCCCGCCACTGTCCAGCGGCCGTTCCGCGCTGAAGCTGGTGGCCGGCGGCCCGTCCAGCGCCTGCAAGGGCGTCGCCGCGCCGGCCAGCACCAGCTCCGGCACCCCGCCCGTCCCGCCCGACACCGCCAGCCGCAGCGCCGAACCCGCGGGCACGGACACGTTGCCCCCCGCCGCCGACAGGAACACCGGCGCCGCGCCGGTATAGGCCGGCGGCGTCACCCAGGCTTCCAGCCGTAGCCCCGGCACCGCCGGCGGCGCGGCCACCGCGGGGGTGAAGGCGCGCCGCAGCCGTTCCCCGGCCTCGCCGCCCGCCACGCAGACGGCCGCCACCAGCGCCACCACCAGCCCCAGCCGCAGCGCCCGCGGGTCGCGCGCCGGCAGGCCGGGCCGAGGGCCGCCGACCCGCAGGTTCCGCAGCTTCGCCGCCTGCCGGGCGAGGTGCGCCCGCCACAGCGCCAGCGTCGCCGGGTCGCTTCCCGAGGGCCGGTCCGCCAGGGTGGCCAGCGGCCGGTGCTTCAGCCCCGAAGCCTGCTCGATCCGCCGGTCCGCCGCCGCCGCGCCGGGCGCCGCGAAGCCCCGGCCGGCGCGCCACAGCGCCGCCCCCAGCGCCGCGGCGAACCCTGCCAGCAGGGCGGAATGCCCCCAGGCCGGCAGGTGCAGGAACACGCCGGACAGGGCGGCGAGCACGAACAGCCCCGCCACCCCCAGCACCGGCCAGGCGCGTGGCCAGAGGGCTTCCCAGAACAACGCCCCGCGCGCCAGCCGACGCTGGCGCCCGAGGCCGCGGAACACACCCTCCGGCAGATCGTTCATGCACTCATCCCAGCAGCCAGTCCGGTACGCTCTGCCGCGCCAGGAGGTCCTCGACGGGCTGGCGCGAGCGGACCACGGCCCAGCGGTGGCCGTCCACCAGAACCTCGGCCGCCAAAGGTCTCGCATTGTAAGTGGAGGACATGGCGGCGCCGTAGGCCCCGGCATCCAGGAAGGCCATCACGTCCCCCGGCGCCAGTTCCGGCAGGTGCCGGCCCCGCGCGAAGGTGTCCCCGGTCTCGCAGACCGGGCCCACCACCTCGGCGGGGGAGAGGGGGGCGTGGAACTGGTGCGGCGCCACCGGCACCAGCCCGTGCCAGGCGTCGTACAGGGCGGGGCGCATCAGGTCGTTCATGCCGGCGTCCAGCACCGCGAAGCGCCGGGTGGCGCCGCGCTTGTGCAGCACCACGCGGCTCAGCAGCACGCCCGCCGGCCCGGCGATCCAGCGCCCCGGCTCGATCATCACGGGCAGGCCGAGCGGCCCGAGCCCGGCGGCCAGGGCACCGGCCAGCGCCTCGGGCAGCGGGGCGATCTCGTCGCGATAGGGGATGCCCAGGCCGCCGCCACCGTCCACCCGCTCCACCGGCAGCCCCCGCGCGCGCAGCTCGCGCACGAGGTCGGCGACCTTGGTGTAGGCGACGCGGTAGGCGGACAGCCCCTCGGTGATCTGGCTGCCGATATGCACGGCGATGCCGATGGGGCGGATGCCCGGCAGCGCGGCCATGCGGGCATACAGCGCCGCGGCGTCGGCGATGGCGACGCCGAACTTGTTCTCCGCCTTGCCGGTGGTGATCTTGGCGTGGGTGCGGGCGTCCACGTCGGGGTTGACGCGGATCGCCACCGGGGCGCGGCGGCCCATGCCCTCCGCGAGGGCGGCGATGGTCTCGACCTCCTCCGCGCTCTCAGCATTGAGCTGGAAGATGTCGTGTTCCAGCGCCAGCCGGATTTCCGCCGCCGTCTTGCCGACGCCGGAAAACACGATGCGGTTGCCCGGGATGCCGGCGGCCAGGGCTGCGCGCAGCTCGCCCTCGCTGACCACGTCGGCGCCGGCGCCCTCCTTCGCCAGCAGCCCGGCCACGGCGAGGTTGTCGTTGGCCTTCATGGCGTAGTGGATCGTGCTGTTCAGCCCGGCGGCGGCCAGCGCGTCCCGCAGGGCGCGGAAGCGACGGCGCAGCGTGCCGGCGGAATACACCCAGGTGGGGGTGCCGACCTCGGCCGCGATGCGGGCGAGGGGGACGTCCTCCAGGCAGAGCCCGTCCTGCGCGTGGGCGGTGAGCTGTGGCCGCTGAGCGAGCAGTTCGGCGAAGGACGGGTCTTCGGTGGTGGCGGGCGAGGCGAGGGGAGAGGGCATGGTGGAGTGGTTATGGGAGCAGGTGATGGAAATGGAAAGGTTGGCGCTGAAAGTTCTATTTGAAAAGCGGAGATGTTTAGGCTCCCTGCCTTGATTTACTAGGTCTATGTGCGGCTATTTATCGGTCCTGAACCTAAATGGTCCGTTGCCGATTGCTGATCGCGCGCTCCCCAACGTGCGCATCGGGTTCCGATGGAATTCTGCCAAGTTGTTCACTAATCCTCTGCCTTCAGCGGTCCACCCAGTGCGAAAGGAGAACGCCGTTCAGCAGCAGTTCCTTTTCCTCGTGGCCAGCCAAATCGCCCCAAATAACACGGCGATTGCTGGGTTCCGGGTGCTCAAGCGATTGCGGATGTTGCGAATATCCTTTGGATCAAATTTCTTTACGTTAGGCATTTAGCGCTGATCGACTTCAAAGGTGCCCTCGGCGACACCCTTTTCCCTGCCCCCCCCGCGGCTGCGGCCACAAGGTTTGCAAAATCCTCGCCCACCTCAGGGCGCTTTTGACGGCTCTCCTCACCAGCATCATTCAAGCAGTCGACTAACCCGACCGCCTCCCAATCACAGCCAGGCAGCCTGCAGAGGTCACTCACGGCCAACTTTGCAGGGGAGCACCGCACCGATGCCGAATGGGCGGTGGCAGCCCCTCTTTGGCTACCACCGCCGTCTCCCACGTCAGGCCGGTGCACGCCGACGGCGACGCGATGCCACCAGTCCTATGAGGCCGAGCCCGAAAAGACCGAGGCTCGCAGGCTCAGGCACGTTTGTCGGCGGAGGCGGGGGCGGAGGCGGCGAGATGCCCGGGGCGAAGGTGCTGCCGCCATAGGTGAAGTAGCTGTCCGCTTGGCTGCCACCACCGAGCATAACCAGGAACGGGTCGTCCGCCGTGAGGGTGAAGAGGCCGAGCGGCAGGTCCACGAGACCGCGGCTGAACGTCGTTCCGGATATGCCCGAGAATCCGCTCGTGTCCACCGAGGAGCCGTTCAGTTCGAGTGATCCAAGGACCGCTGTCGGCACCACGAGTGATGCGTAGTTGACGTTGAACGCTTGGTCGCCGCTCGGCGTGGCGAGCTTGTAAGCGTCCAGGTAAGTGTCAGCGCCTGGCACGACCGAGAAGGCAGGGTCAGTGTTCCCGCCGCTACCTCCCTGGAGGTATTGGGCAACGAGGACAGGGTTGCTCGCCTCAATCTGTGCGCCCGAGCCTGGGGCGAGCGTGAACTCATACGTATCGCCGGTGTTGAGGGTGGCCACCGCGGTACCGTTGACGCTCACAGCAGTGTTGTCTTCTGTGGCAACGACCCGCATCAGGTCGCCATTGGCCAGATCAGCGCCGCCCGAAGCTGTTACCAAGTAACTGTCCGAGAGCTTATCGGTCGGGATCATCTGCTCAATCAGCGTATCGCAGAATGTACGTCCGACCGGAACCTGCGCGCAGGAATGGCCGGAGAAGACTGCCACCTCCGCATTCGCCTCGACCAACGAGCCCGTGAGGTCGGTGGCGCTCCCGGCATATTTGTAGGTCTCCCCCGCCGCGAGGGTCACCGTGATGGGCGCGCCACCCCGCGGCGTGAAGGTGACAGTCGTGCCGTCTTGAACTGCGTGAATCGCAACTTGGCTACCTTCTCCGAACCCGCCGCCCTGGCTGGCAACGACGTAGTTCGTCCCGAGCGCAGTGCGGTCCAGCAGATAGGTCATATCGGTCGAGGCGGTCGCGCGGTTGACGAAGTAGCCGCCAATTGCGCCGGACGACGACACCTGGAAACCAGTATCCCGGATACCCGTACCGGATTGCTGGAAGCTGTTAGGTATCGGCAGGTTGAAGAAACCCTGTGCGTTCAGAGTGACACCTGTCGAGAAGCCGGAGCGTGTTGTTACCGCTGCGGTCTGGCCCGGCGTGCCGAAGAGAAAGACGGAAGCATTTGGATTGACCAAGTTTTGGTTGAAATCGAAGAAGATTTCGCCGGCCCGTGCGCCGAAAGGCAAGACGGCAAGAGCTAAGCCAGCGACGCCTGCTAGAAGAGTTTGTCTCACTCGCATCTCGAGCAATCTCCCATTTGTTGTCGCAAGGCGCGGCCTGGGCAGCACCGGGGCCCAGAAGGCAAACTCCGTGCCGCAATGGAAGTGATTGAAATTATTGCATATTCATGCCAAGCATCATGAACCCGGAATGAAGTCGTAAGGTTCTCCGACGCGCCGGCGAACGAGACGTCCAGGATCAGCTTGCTCAGTGTGGTGCGAAATATAAAAGCGAGCTGGCCTTCGGGACTGTTGACCCTCGGACTCCGGTCTGGCTCTTCGCTAAGCTAGGGAGTGCTCTCGTGTTTTCTGGCTGCCTGGGTTCATGGACGGTAGACGGCTGTGCACAAACGCCGTGTGTTGTGAGTCCGGAGCCTAGAATCGCTCGGTCCTAGAGGCTGTTGTGGACCTGCTCCAGGTTGAGGAGGTTCTTGAGCATGAGGCAGGCGAAGGCGACGAGATGCAGGCCCGCGAGGGTTTCGGGGAGGCGCTCGTAGTCACGGACGAGGCGGC
>NZ_JBLLEB010000025.1:0-66305 GCF_047690175.1 Roseomonas sp. BN140053
GTCACCGGCAAGCGCGTGACCTTCGCCTTCTTTCCCTGGAACTGGGACCGTGGCGATGGCTGCATCATCCGCCTCGTCGCCATCACCGATCCGGGACAGAACTACCGCATCGAGACGGGGGAGAGCTTCTGATGCTGGTGAAGCGCTTCGCCGAAGCCAAGCCCTACGAGGCCCCCAACCACTTCGACATGAAGGGGCTGCGCCTGCAGGGTTTCGAGCCCGGCGGTCCGGAGAAGTTCTGGACCGGCCTGTCGCATTTCCTGCCCGGCGGCGGCGCCGGCCCGGACAGTTCGCCGCTGGAAAAGGTCTACGTCGTGCTGGCCGGCGAGGTCACGGTGCGCGCGGACGGCGAGGAGGTCGTGCTCAAGCCCTACGATAGCTGCTGCATCGGCGGCAACGTGGTGCGCGAGGTGGTGAACAACAGCAACGTCGTCGCCACCATGCTGGTGGTGATGCCCTATCCGGAGAAGGCGTCGTGAGCGGCGCCGGCGACAGCTGGCTGCGCGACCCGCTCTCGCTGTTCGGCGTGCGCGGCAAGGTGGCGATCGTCACCGGCGCCTCGGGCGCCTTCGGGGCGTTGGCGGCCAAGGTGCTGGCCGGCGCCGGCGCCAGGGTCGTGGCCGCGGCCGGCAGCCAGGGGCCGCTGGACGAGGTGCTGGCCGAATGCCGCGCGCTGGGCGCGGAAGCCGAGGGCGTGAACCGCCGCCCGAGTTCCGAGGCCGAGTGCGACGCCATCGTGCAGGCCGCCGTGGGGCGCTTCGGCCGGGTGGACATCCTGGTGGTAGCCTCGGGCAAGAACGACGTGGCCAAGATCACCGAGATGGCACCCGAGCGCTTCCTGGACGTGATGGACGCCAACGTCACGCAGTCCTGGCTGATGGCGCGCGCCGCCGGCAAGCAGATGCTGCAGCAGGGCGAGGGCGGCAAGGTCGTGCTGATGTCTTCCGCCCGCGGGCTGCTCGGCCATCCCGCCGGCTATTCCGCCTATTGCGCCTCCAAGGCCGCGGTGGACGGCATCACCCGCGCGCTGGGCTGCGAATGGGGCGACACGGGGATCACCGTGAACGCCATTGCGCCCACCGTGTTCCGCTCGCCGCTGACCGCCTGGATGTTCGAGGACACCGAGCGCGCGGTGAACGTGCGAGCCGGCTTCCTGGCGCGCGTGCCCAAGGGACGGCTGGGCGAGCCCGCAGACCTCGCCGGGCCGCTGCTGTTCCTGGCGTCGCGGGCTTCGGATTTCTACACCGGCCACGTGCTCTACGCCGATGGCGGGTACACCGCGGGATGAGCGCCGCGCCGCTTCCCGTCACGGTGATCGGGGCCGGGCTGATGGGCCACGGCCTGGCGCAGGTCTTCGCCGCCGGCGGCCATGCCGTGTCGGTGTACGACCCGGCGCCCAACAGCCTGGCGACGCTGCGCGACCGCATCCGCGGCAACCTGCGCGACCTCGGCGAGGATGAGTCGGCGGCCGAGCGCGTGACGCCGGTGCCGAATCTCGCGGAGGCGGTGCGCGGCGCGGGCTTCGTGGTGGAAGCGGCGCTGGAAGACCTCGCGGTCAAGCAGGAGCTGTTCGCCCGCATCGAGGCGGCCTGCCCGGCGGAGACCATCCTGGCCAGCAACACCTCGGTGATCCCGATCACCCGGATCATGGAGGGGCTGCGCGACCGGTCGCGCGCGCTGGGCACGCACTGGTGGAACCCGCCCTTCCTGGTACCGCTGGTGGAGGTGATCGGCACGGAGTGGACCGCGCCCGCGGTGGTGGAGCAGGTGATCGCGCTGCACCGCGGCCTCGGCAAGGTGCCGGTGCATGTGAAGCGGGACGTGCCGGGATTCGTGGGCAACCGCCTGCAGCACGCGCTGTGGCGCGAGGCCATCGCGCTGGTGGAGGAGGGGATCTGCGACGCCGAGACCGTGGACCTCGTGGTGAAGAACAGCTTTGGCCGCCGCCTGGGCGTGCTGGGGCCGATCGAGAATGCCGACCTGGTCGGCCTCGACCTGACCCTGGCCATCCACCGCACGGTGCTGCCGGCCATCGACAGCCGGCCGGAGCCCTCGCCGTTGCTGGAACAGCTGATCGCAGCGGGCAAGCTCGGCATGAAATCCGGCGAGGGCTTGCGGCGCTGGACGCCGGAGCAGCAGGCGGCGCTGCGCCGCGACATGGTCGAGACGCTGAAGCGGGCGCGCGCGAACGACGCCCGCGGCGACACGGAAACGCAGAAGGACGCGAGCCATGGAGACCGGGAGCCCCGCGCGGAGGGCTGACGCGACGCCTCGCGCACGGGCCGGCACGCGGCTGCATCGGCAGCTCGTCGAATCGCCGGCGCGGGACGGTGGGCGCCGGGCTGGTTCCCCGGGCCGTGGTGGTGCGCGGGGCCGGCCGTGCGCCACAGTAAGCATCCCTCTCATCCGCCCCGCAGGAGCGCCGACATGAGCAAGCCGCCCAGCAAGTCCGCCAACAAGGTCATCATCACCTGCGCGATCACCGGGGGCATCCACACCCCCACCATGTCCGACGCGCTGCCGGTGACGCCCAACGAGATCGCCGAGCAGGCCGTGGCGGCGGCGGAAGCGGGCGCTTCCATCCTGCACCTCCATGCGCGCGACCCCCAGGACGGGCGGCCGACGCCCGACCCCAAGGTGTTCATGGAGTTCCTGCCGCGCATCAAGCAGGCCACGGGGGCGGTGCTGAACATCACCACCGGCGGCGGTCTGAACATGACGGTGGAGGACCGGCTGGCCGCACCGTTGCAGGCGAAGCCCGAGATGTGCTCGCTCAATATGGGCTCCATGAACTTCGGCATCTTCCCGCTGGCCGACCGCTACAAGGAATGGAAGCACGACTGGGAAGAGCCCTACCTGCGCGGCACGGACGACTTCATCTTCCGCAACACCTTCCGCGACATCGCCCGCATCCTGCAACTGCTGGGCAAGGACCACGGCACCCGCTTCGAGCACGAGTGCTACGACGTCGGTCACCTCTACAACCTCGCGCATTTCGTCGATCGCAAGCTGATCGAGCCGCCCTTCTTCGTGCAGACGATCTTTGGGATCCTCGGCGGCATCGGGTCCGACTGGGACAACGTGCTGTTCATGAAGAACACCGCCGACAAGCTGTTCGGCGGCGACTACGTCTGGTCCGTGCTGGCGGCGGGGCGGCAGCAGATGCCGATCTGCACCCAGGCGGCGATGATGGGCGGCAATGTGCGCGTCGGGCTGGAGGACAGCCTGTATATCGGGCGCGGCAAGCTCGCGACCTCCAATGCCGAACAGGTGGCCAAGATCCGCCGTATTCTCGAGGAGCTGGGGCTGGAGGTCGCTACCCCCGCCGAGGCGCGCGAGCGGCTGGCGCTGAAGGGCGCCGACCTTGTCGGCTTCTGAAAACGGCGAGCGCGTCGAGATCCGGGAGCACCGGATCCCGACGCCGGGCAGCAAGCCCTATATCTGCGCCCCCGGCCCGGACGGACGGCTGTGGTTCTGCGAGAGCGGCACCGCCCGCATCGGCTGCCTGGACACGCGCAGCGGCGCATTCGCGGAGTTTGCCCTGCCCACGCCGGACAGCACGCCCATCGGCATCATCGCCGGCGCCGACGGCGCGCTGTGGTTCACGGAGAACACGGCCAACAAGGTCGGCCGCATCACCGTGGATGGGCGGACCACGGAATTCGCGCTGCCCACGCCGGATTCCGGGCCCAACGGCATCGGGCTGGGGCCGGACGGCAATGTCTGGTTCTCGCAGACCGAGGCCGGGCAAGTCGCGCGCATCACCCCCGAGGGCGTGGTGACGGAATTTGCGGCCGGATTCACACCGGGCTGCCGGCCGCTGTCGCCGGTGTCGCGGGATGGGGCGCTGTGGTTCAGCGAGGCGGCGGCGAGCCAGGTGGCGCGCGTGTCGCTCGACGGGGTGGTGGTGGAGTTCCCGATCCCCAGCCCCGACAGCCAGCCGCGCGCCATGGTGGTGCATCCGGATGGCAGCATCTGGTTCGTGGAAACCAGCACCAACGCGCTGGGTCGGATCGATGCCGCGGGCGGGATCACCGAACACCCCGTGCCGACGCCGGACGCATCGCTGCGCGGCGTCACGGTGACGCCCGATGGCGAGCTGTGGTTCACCGAGAACGCGGCCAACCGCATCGGCCGCATGGCGCCGGATGGGCGGATGCTGGGCGAGTATTCCATCCCTACCGCCAACAGCGGCGCGCGCTGCATCGCGGCCATGCCGGACGGAAGGCTGTTCTTCACGCAATACGATGCCGGGCTGATCGGCGAGGTCGTCCGGCATGGGCCGGCAGGGGAGAAGCGGGCATGACGGTCGAAACCATCCGGTATTCCTGCGGCGCGGTGGAAGGCGTGGGCGCGCTGGTGCGTGGCCCGGCGGCCGATGCGCGCAGCCCACTGCTGCTGGTGTCGCCGAACTGGCTGGGCGTCACGGCGGAGGCGATCGAGCGCGCCGGGCGCCTGGCCGGCGAGCACGGCGTGGCCTTCGTGGCCGACATGTACGGTGAAGGCCGCACCGCCGCCGGCCCGCAGGAGGCCATGCCGCTGGCCAGTGCGCTGCGCGCCGATCCGGAGGAGCGCCGCCGCCGCATCGCCGCCGCACACGAAACGCTGATCGCCGAGGCGGCGCGCCGGGGCGTCGGCGACCCCGCACGCTGCGCCGCGGTGGGCTTCTGCTTCGGTGGTGGCAACGTGCTGGAACTGGCGCGCGGCGGTGCTGCGCTGAAAGCCGCGGTGTCCGTGCACGGCGACCTCAAGTCGCCGCTGCCGGCGGTGCCCGGGGCGGTCAAGGCGGCGCTGCTGGTGCTGCACGGGTCGCGCGACCCTGCTGCCCCCAAGGCCGAGCGCGACGCCTTCGAGGCCGAAATGGATGCCGCCGGGGCCAAGTGGCAGATGCTCACCTTCGGCGGCCTCGTGCACTCCTTCTGCGAGGAGGACGCGGCCACGCCGGGCCTCGCGGAATACGACCCGGCCGCGGCGCGGCAAAGCTATCGCCTGATCGGCCAGTTCCTGGAGGATGCCTTCGAAGCACGCCTGTAACCGCCCGGAGGCCGCCCGAAGGCACCGCAGAGTGCCCGGGCTGGCCGCGACAAGGGGCGGGGAAACCGCGGGGGCGCCCGGAAACGCGTGGGAGGAAAAAACGATGAAACGAGTCCTGGGGCGGCTGCTGCCGGCCCTGCTGCTGGCGTGCTACGCCTGGACGGCGCGGGCGCAAACCTACCCGGACCGGCCGATCCGCATCATCGTCCCGATCGCGCCGGGCAGCGTCACCGACATCATCCTGCGCGCGGCGGCGCCGGAACTGTCGCAGCGGCTGGGGCAAACCGTGCTGGTGGAAAACCGCGCCGGTGCCAACGGCATCGTCGGCGCCCAGGCCTGCGCCCATGCCGCGCCGGACGGCTACACGCTCTGCGCCGTCTATCACGCCACCACGTCCTTCAACCCGTTGCAGTTCGACCGGCTGCCCTACAATGCCGACACCGACTTCACGCCGATCACCAGCCTGTTCCTGCTGACGGAGGTGCTGGTGGCCTCGGCGCAAACGCCGGTGCGCTCGGTGGCGGAGCTGCGCGACTACGCGAAGACCCACGTGCTGAACTTCGGCACGCTGGGCGGCGGTTCCCTGCAGGAGCTGCTGGTGCGCTGGCTGAACACGCAATGGGGCAGCAACATCGCCGGCGTGCCGTACCGCGGCGGCGGGCCGATCGCGCTGGCGGTGGCCAGCAACGAGATCCAACTGGGCAACATGGGGCTGGGCAATTTCCTCGGACAGATTTCCGCCGGCACGGTGCGGCCGCTGGCGGTGACCACCACGCGGCGCTCGCCGCTGCTGCCGGAAACCCCGACCTTTGCCGAGGCCGGGCTGGGCGGCTTCCCGTCGCGCGGCTGGTGGGGGCTGGTAGGGCCCGCCGGCCTGTCGCGTGAGGTGGTGGGCAAGCTCAACGCCGCCGTGGTGGCGCTGTTCAGCGAGCCGGCTTTCGTGGGCTTTCTGGAACGCCAGGCGGTGCAGCCGCAGGTCGGCACGCCGGAAGCCTTCGCGGCCTTCATGCGCGAGGACCGGGCCGGGGCGGAGCAGCTGGTGCGGCTGGCCAACCTGCCGCGCGACGAGTACCGACCCGCGCCCTAGGGCGCCGGATCAGCCAGGATCAAGTTGACCGCGATGTGGTGCATTTGTACCGTATCACGGTCCAAGAAGAAGGGTGGCCGCTTCGAGCGGACCACCGGCGCCAGGGCGGGAAAGGAAGCAGTCATGACACTGCTGGGATTGCGACGCGGGGTGCTGGCCGCGTTGGTCGGAGGCGCCGCGGCCTGGGTGTCCGGCGGTCCCACTGCCGCGCAGCAGCCCGCCCCGGCCTGGCCCAACCGGCCTATCCGCGTGATCATCCCGCAGCCTCCGGCCGGTGTCCTGGACCTGCTGGTACGCGCCTTGGCGGAGCCGCTGCGTCAGCAACTGGGCCAGCCCCTGCTGGTGGACAACCGGCCGGGCGGCAACAACGTCGTTGGGCTGGAAGCCTGCTCCCAGGCAGCGCCGGACGGCCACACGCTGTGCGCCGTGTCCTTCGAGGTGATGACGACCTTCGCGCATGTGCAGCCCTCGCTGTTCGCGCGTTACTCCTCCATCGTTCCGGTGACGCAGATCGCGCGCAATGCCGGCGTGGTGCTGGCGCATCCGTCCGTGCCGGTGGGGGACCTGCGCGGCTTCGTACAGTGGGCGCGCAGCCGCCGCGACCTGAATTATTCCTCCTCCGGCGCGGGCTCCACCGGCAATCTGCTGTGGGAATACATCAAGGCGCGCGAGAGCCTGCCGATGGAGCACGTGCCCTATCGCGGCATCATCGAAGCCTTCAACGAGATGGCGGCAGGGCGGGTGCAGGTGTCCTATATCGCGCTCGGTTTCGCGCTGGAGGCCATCGCCACCGGCCGGGTGAAGCCACTGGCGGTGCTGGGCGCCGACCGCTCGCCGCGCCTGCCCGACGTGCCTTCGATGGGCGAGCTGGGCTACGACTTCCCCTTCAGCAGCCCCTGGTGGGGCTTCGCCGCCCCTGCCCGCACGCCCCCCGCCGTGCTGGAAAGCATCGCCACCGCCACCCGCGCCGCCCTGGCCGATCCCGAACTGCGCACCCGCTTCCTGGAACCCCAGGCCTACGAGAGCGTCGGCAGCACCCCTGCCGAGTTCGCCGCCATCGTGGAACGCGAACGCGCCGGCGCCGCCGACCTCGTCCGGGTCGCGGGCGTGACGCCGGAATGACGCGGGGCGAGGCCAGCGTTGCGCCGTGCGGCGGCCCGGGCTGGTGGGGCGGGTTGGCTGCGGTGTTCGGGCCTTGGCCAGGGGCTCTGCCCCTGGATCCTCAGGGCAAAGGCTCCGCCTTTGCCCGAGCCGGGGAGTTGCGGACTCCCCGGACCCCGCGTTTGGCGCTCCGCGAGGAGGGGCTGCGGGATAGGTTTTGCGTGTGGCGCGACAGTGGCCTCGGCCCCTCCTCGCGGAGCGCTCATGAGGTCGAGGAGCCTAAGCTCCTCGCGGGGTGTCCAGAGGGGCGGCGCCCCTCTGGCCCCCGCCGAACATCCCGGCAAACCCATCACCACCCGCCCGAAACCCCGCACGGAACAACGCTGGTAGCACATCGCGTGACCCGGTGCCGCGGCGCATCCTGTTCGACGGAGTTGCCATGCGCACGGAAGTCCTGATCCTCGACCACGAGCCGGAGATCTACGCCGAGGCGCTGGGGCCGCTGTTTCCGGAGGTGACCTTTCACACGGCGACCGAGCCGGAGGCGGCGCTGCCGCTGGGACGAGAGGCCGAGGTTCTGGTGGCGCTGGCGCATGCGGTGTCGGCGGAACAGCTGGCGGCCATGCCGCGGCTGCGCTGGGTGGCGGCGCTGAGCACGGGGGTGGACCATCTCCTCGCGCAGCCAGGGCTGCGGCCGGAGGTGGTGGTGACCAACGGCCGCGGCATCCACGGGCCGCAGATGTCCGAGATGGCCTTCCTGTACATGATCTCGCTGCTGCGGGATTTCCCGGCGATGCTGGCCAACCAGCGGGCGCATCGCTGGCAGCGCTGGCCGCAGCGGCTGCTGCTGAACAAGACCGTGGTGCTGCTGGGCATCGGCGCCATCAGCGAGGAACTGGCGCGGCGCTGCCAGGCTTTCGGGATGCGGGTGCTGGGCGTCAGCGACGCGCGAACGGAAGCGCCGGGCTTCGACGCGGTGCTGCCACGCGCCCGGCTGGAGGAAGCGGCGGCGCAGGCCGACGTGCTGGTGGCGCTGGTGCCGCTGACGGAAAGCACCCGCCACATGGTCAGCCGCGCGGTGATCGCGGCGATGAAGCCGGGCGCCATCCTCCTCAACCTCGCGCGCGGGCCGGTGGTGGACGAGGCGGCGCTGATCGAGGCGTTGCAGGAGGGTCGCCTCGGCGGCGCCGGGCTGGATGTGTTCGAGGTGGAGCCGCTGCCGGATGCCAGCCCGCTCTGGGACATGCCCAATGTCATCGTCACGCCGCGGGTCGGCGGCATGAGCGACGTTTACGCCCACCAGGCGCTGCCGCTGATGGAGGAGAACCTGCGGCTGTTCCTGGCCGGAGATATGGCGCGGCTGCGCAACCTCGTGCAGCGCCAGGGAGAACGGGGATGAGCGGCACGGAACGCATCACCACGCGGGTGTCGGATGCGGAGCTGGAACGGCGCTGGGCCGCCGCGCGGGCGGCCATGGCCGAGCGTGGGCTGGACGCGCTGGTGATGCAGAACACCAACGACTGGCTCGGTGGCCACGTGAAGTGGTTCACCGACATCCCCGCCAACAACGGCTATCCCCGCACGGTGGTGTTCCACGCCGAAGAGCCGATGACGGTGGTGGAGATGGGTGCCTTCGGCGTGCGCCGCGACCTGGAAGGGCGCGACCCCATCCATCGCGGTGTGGGCGAGCACCTGTTCACGCCCTCCTTCTTCTCCATCCCCTACACGCTCAGCTACGACGCGGAACTGGCGCTGGGGGCGCTGCGCGCGCATGGGGCACGGCGCGTCGGGCTGGTGGGCGCCGGCGCCCTGCCGGCTGCCCTGACGGATGCGCTGCGGCGGGAATATCCCGGCGAGGCGCTGGCCGATGCCACGGAGGCCGTGGACCGGATCAAGGCGATCAAGAGCGAGGAGGAGGTGGCGCTGATCCGCCGCACCGCCGCGCTGCAGGACGCGGTGTTCGCCAAGGTGCTGGAAGGCATCCGCCCCGGCATGCGCGACGTAGAGCTGACCGCCCTGGCGCAGCGCGAGGCGCAGGTGCTGGGCAGCGAGCAGGGGATCTTCCTGGGCTCCTCCGCGCCGCTGGGAGTGCGGGCGGGGTTCCAGAGCCGCCACATGCAGGGGCGGACGATCCAGGCCGGCGAGCACTTCTCCCTGCTGATCGAGGTCAACGGCCCCGGCGGCTTCTACACGGAGATCGCGCGCACGGTCGTGCTGGGCCGCGCCTCGGCGGAAGTGCTGGACGGCTTCGCGGCGGTGAAGGCGGCGCAGGACCACACGCTGGGGCTGCTGCGGCCGGGGGTGCCCTGCCGCGACGTGGCCGCGGCGCATGACGCTTACATGCAGGCGCGCGGGCTGCCGCCGGAGATCCGGCTCTACTGCCACGGCCAGGGCTATGACATGGTGGAGCGGCCGCTGATCCGCGCCGACGAGAGCTGGGAGATCGCGGCGGGCATGTGCCTGGCCGTGCACCCCGGCTACGAGACGCCCAGCCTCTTCGCCGTGATCTGCGACAACTACATGATCGGCGCGGACGGCCCCGGCGCGTGCCTGCACGCGACGGAGAAGAAGGTATTCGAGATCTGATGCCGGCAGGCCGGCGTCCCGGTCCCATGAAGGAGGGAAGCCGGGGGGAGGTATCCCCCCGGACCCCCTTCTATTTTCGGGAGTCTTCGGGCGTGCCGGTGTCCGATGGCGCACTGCAAGTTCCCGAAAAAAGGAGGGGGACTGGGGGAGTTCACTCCCCCGGCCTTCTCCACCCCACCCGCACCATCGCTTCGCCGGTGCAGGGGCCAACCGTGACAGGAGGAAGCCGCTGATGCGCAAGATCGCGCTCGAAGAGCATTTCATGACGCCGGGCATGAACGGCTACTGGCTGCCCACGGTGGAGGACCTGCCCCCCGCCCTGTTCGAGGAGGTGCGCGGCCGGCTCTTCGACTTCGGCGAGCGTCGCCTGGCCGCCATGGACGAAGTGGGCATCGAGCGCGCGGTGCTGTCCCTGGCCGGGCCGGGCGTTCAGGTGGAGCCCGACGCCGCGGTGGCGGTACGCGCGGCACGGGAATGCAACGACCAACTGGCGGCGGAGGTGGCGAAGAACCCCGCCCGCTTCTCCGGCTTCGCACATTTGCCCCTGCAGGACGCGCCGGCCGCGGCGGCGGAGCTGGAGCGCTGCGTGACCGAGTTGGGCATGGTGGGGGCGCTGGTGAACGGCCAGACGCTGGGCACCTATCTGGACGACCCGCGCTACGAGGTGTTCTGGGAACGCGCGGCGGCGCTGGGAGCGCCGGTGTATATCCACCCGAACGATCCGCCGGCGCCCTATGGCGGCTGGGCGGATGCCAAGATCCTGTCCCGCGCCGCCTGGGGCTGGACGGTAGAGACCGCCACCCACGCGCTGCGGCTGGTGTTTTCCGGCGTCTTCGACCGCTACCCCGCCGCGCGGGTGGTGCTGGGCCATATGGGTGAGACGCTGCCCTACCTGCTGTGGCGCCTGGACAGCCGCACCAAGCTCTACAAGGCCGAGCGGCCGTTGCAGCACCCGCCGTCGCATTACATCCGGAGCAACATCCTGGTCACGATTTCCGGCCAGTGCGCGGCGGAGCCGCTGCTCTGCGCCCTGGCCTCGCTGGGCGAGGACCGGGTGATGTTCGCCACCGACTACCCCTTCGAATCCGCCGAGGTGCATGGCCGCTTCATGGACGCCGCTCCGGTGAGCGAGGCGGTGCGCGCCCGCATCTGCCACGGCAACGCGGAAGCGCTATTCCGGCTGTAAAACCGCACCGCCGCGTCGGCCGCGTTCCGGCCGGCTCGGGCCGACGCCCAGCCGGCCCGGAGCGGCACCCAGCAGGCACGCTTCCGTGCTGTCCGTCGCGCTTGCCAGGGACGGGCGTTGCTGCTTTGGGATGCCGCAAGGCCGCAGCGCGCCGGCGGCAGGTTTTCCGGCGCAGGAGCGGGAGGAATTTCCATGGCCCTCGATGCGGTGATCCCCGCTTCCGGCAACTGGACCGGGCGGGTGGAGGACGAGGCGCTGCTGCGCGGCCTCGGGCGCTACGGCGACGACGTGAAGCCGGCCGGCGCGGCGGCCGCCTTCTTCGTGCGCTCCCCCTATGCCCATGCCGCGATCCTGTCGGTGGATGCCGAGGCCGCGCGCGCCATGCCCGGCGTGCTGGCGGTGCTGACCGCGGCGGAACTGGCCGCGGCCGGGCTGGGCACGGTCAGCGGCGCCGCCATTCCGCAGCTCAGCCGCGACGGCAAGCCGATCGCCAAGCTGTTCCGCCCCGCCCTGGCCGGCGAGCGGGTGCGCCACCTCGGCGAGCCCGTGGCCCTGGTGGTGGCCGAGACCGTGGCCCAGGCGCAGGACGCGGCCGAGGCCGTGGCGGTGGAATACGACCCGCTGCCCACGGTGACGGAGGCCGAGGCCGCCGTGGCCCCGGATGCGCCGCAGCTCTGGCCGGAAGCGCCCGGCAACGTGGCGCTGGACTGGGTCGGGCCGCCTGACCCGGAAGGCAGGAACATCGCCGCCGTGGATGCCGCCTTTGCCCGGGCTGACAAGGTGGCGCGCATTTCCCTGCCGAACCGGCGGCTGGTGGTGGCCTCGCTGGAGCCGCGCGTCGCCACGGCCAGCTTCGACCCCGCCACGGGGCACTACACGCTTCGCGCGCCCTCGCAGGGAGCCTCGGGGCTGAAGGGCCAGGTGCAGGCCACCATGGGGCTGCAGCCCGACCAGCTGCGGGTGATCAGCGAGGATGTCGGCGGCGCCTTCGGCATGAAGTCCGGCGGCTATCCCGAATACCCCGCCCTGCTGGTGGCGGCGCGGCAGCTGAACCGCCCGGTGCACTGGGTTTCCACCCGTTCCGAGGCCTTCGTCACGGACAACCAGGGCCGTGGCAGCGACTGGTCGGCGGAGCTGGCCATGGACGCCGAAGGCCGCTTCCTGGCGCTGCGGGTGGAGGGGCTGGCCAATCTCGGCGCCTACCTCACGGGCGTCGCCACCTTCGTGCCGACCGGGCTGGTGATGCTGTGCCTGCCCAGCGTCTACGACATCCCGCTGATCGCGCTGAGCGTGCGCTGCGTGATGACCAACACCGTGCCCACCGGGCCCTATCGCGGCGCCGGGCGGCCGGAGATCAACTTCCTGCTGGAGCGGCTGGTGGAGGAAGCGGCCCGCGTCGCCGGGCTGGACAGCGCCGAGCTGCGCCGCCGCAACCTGATCACCCCCGACCAGATGCCCTACAAGACCGCCGTCGGCACCACCTACGACAGCGGCGACTTCCCCCGCATCTTCGAGGCCGCGCTGCGCCACGCCGACCACGCCGGCTTCCCCGCCCGCAAGGCGGAAGCGGCGGCACGCGGCAAGCTGCGCGGCCTGGGCGTCGCCTGCTTCCTGGAAAACAGCAACGTCATGCCGGAAGAGCCGGCCCGCATCACCTTTCCCGGCGACGGTACGGTGCAGGTCAGCGTCAACCCGGTGTCCTCCGGCCAGGGCCACGTCACGGTGTTCGGCGCCCTGGCGGCGGAACGGCTGGGCGTGCCGCGCGAAGCGGTGCGGCTGGTGAGTGGCGACACCGCGCGCGACGTGCCCGGCGCCGGTGCGGTGGCCTCGCGTTCCGCGATGACCACGGGCGGCGCCATCGCCAACACCGCCGACGAGGTGCTGCGCAAGGCCCGCCGCGTGGCCGGCCTGCTGCTGCAGGCCGGCGAGGAGCAGGTGGAATACAGCGACGGCCAGTTCAGCGCCGGCGGTGGCGGCGGGCTGACCCTGCTGGAGGTCGCCGCCCGCGCGGCGGAATTGCAGCGCCAGGGCGTGCTGCCCGAATCCCTGGACACCACGGGCAAGGTCTTCGCCCCCACCGCCTTTCCCAACGGCTGCCACGTGGCCGAGGTGGAGATCGACCCCGACACCGGCGACACCGCCATCACCTCCTATGTCGCGGTGGACGACTGCGGCCGGGTGCTGAACGCTACCATCGTGGAAGGGCAGATCATGGGCGGCGTCGCCCAGGGCATCGGCCAGGCGCTGACGGAGAACACGGTCTACGACGCCGAGAGCGGGCAGCTGCTCTCCGGCTCCTTCATGGACTACGCCCTGCCGCGGGCCGACCTGATCCCCGGCATCAGCAGCCGGCACATCGAGGTGCCCTGCACCACCAACCCGCTGGGCGTGAAGGGCACCGGCGAGGCCGGCACCACGGCCGCCCCGCCCGCCATCATCGGCGCGGTGACGAACGCGCTGCCGCCGGCCGCCGCGGCGCTGGTCACCATGCCCGCCACGCCGCAGAAGATCTGGCAGGCGTTGCAGGACGCGGCCGCGGGTTGACGCGGCGCAGGGGAGGGGAGGGGGCCGCGATGCTCGACATCTACACGCATATCCTGCCGGCGGATTTCGCGCGGGAGCTGGACCGGACCTCGCCCAAGCTGGGCAACATCAGCAAGCGGCTGCGCGGGGTGCAGCCGCTGCACGACATGGAGGCGCGCTTCCGCGCCATGGACGCGGTGTCGGACTACCGGCAGGTGATCTCCCTGCCCAACCCGCCGCTGGAGGAGATCGCCTCCGCCGCGGAGGGACAACTGCTGGCGCGGGTGGCCAACGACGCCATGGCCGAGCTCTGTGCCCGGCACCCCGACCGCTTCCCCGCCTTCGTGGCGGCGGTGTCCATGCTGGACATGGGGGGCGCGGAGCGGGAAGCCGAGCGCGCGATCCGCGAGCTCGGCGCGCGGGGCGTGCAGATCTTCACCAACGTCGCCGGCCAGCCGCTGGACCGGCCGGAATACCGGCCGATCTTCGCGCTCGCCGCGGCGCACGACCTGCCGCTCTGGCTGCATCCCGCCCGCACCGCCGACATGCCGGACTATGCGGCGGAGGCGAAGAGCCGCTACGAGATGTGGTGGTGCTTCGGCTGGCCCTACGAGACCTCGGTCGCCATGTCGCGGCTGGTCTTCTCCGGCGTTTTCGACCGGTATCCCGGGCTGAAGATCGTCACGCACCACTGCGGCGGCATGATCCCCTACTTCGACGGCCGCGTCGGTCCGGGGCTGGAGGTGCTGGGCAGCCGCACCTCGGACGAGGATTATTCCGGCGTGCTGCCGGCCCTGAAGCGCCCGCACATCGAGTATTTCCGCGAGTTCTACGCCGACACCGCCATGTTCGGCAGCAGCACCGGCCTGCACAGCGGCCTGCGCTTCTTCGGCGCACGCAAGCTGGTCTTTTCCACCGACGCGCCGTTGGGCCCGCTGCTGGACACCATCCGCGCCCTGGATGCGCTGGAGCTGAGCGTCGACGAACGCCGCGACGTCATGTCCGGCAACGCCGAACGCCTCCTGCGTCTGCACGAACCCACCGTTCCGCCGGGCTGACCCTCGCCGGGCGGGCGCTGGCTGGTCCGTGGCTGGGGGCTGTTCCGGGATGGGGCGGTTAGTCCTGGGGTGTTCGAGCGTTGGCCAGGGGCTCTGCCCCTGGACCCCGCCGGGGAGTTACGAACTCCCCGGACCCCGCGTTGAGTGCCTCCGGCGGGGACGGGCCGGGACACGTTGTTCAGGTGGACGACGTTAGCCATCCCGCCCCCGCCGGAGGCACTCATGAGGTCGAGGAGCCTAAGCTCCTCGCGGGGGCTCCAAGGGGGCAGAGCCCCCTTGGCCTCGGCCCGAACACCAGAGAGCAACCGCTCCACCGGAACCAGACCCCCAGCCACGCAGCAGCGAGCGCTGCCCGGGTGGTTAAGCGGCGCGGCGGTTGGTGTTGGTGGCGAGGCAGGTTTCCAATTCGGCCACGCTCATGACGTCGCCGAAGGTGCCGTAGAAGGAGATGAGGGAAGCGTTGTGCTCCTCGTCGGACATGGCGGCGTTGCCGTCGGATACCATCACGGTTCGGAAGTTCAGCATCATGGCGTCGCGGGCGGAGGATTCGCAGCACACGTTGGTCACCGTGCCGGTGATCAGCACCGTGTCCCGGCCATCGGCGCGCAGCCGCTCCGGCAGGTCGGAGGAGCCCTGGATAAAGGCGCTGTAGCGGTGCTTGGGCAGGGTGACGTCCTCGGGGCGTACGTCGAGGTCCGGCCACAGGGCGTGGCCTTCCGAGCCCGCGGTCATGGCGCGGCCACGGGCCTCGCGGCGGACGGGGACGGTGAGATCCTCCAGCACCGACCATTCCCGGGCGGAGCGCTCGTTGAAGGTGTTCTGCACCCAGTATACGCCGCCACCCGCGCGGCGCAGCGCCGTGGCGAGGCGGTTGATCGCCGGCACGATCTCCACCGCCGTCGGGCAGCAGGCATGGCCGATATCGGCGCGCATGAAGGCGTTCTGCATGTCGATCACCACCAGCGCCGTGCGCTCGGGGCGGAGGTCGGCGAAGGGGTGGACGCTGCCGCGCAGCCGCACCACGCGCTGGACGACGTGTTCCGGGATCGAGATCGTGTGCATGGCATGAGCCCCCTTGCCGTGTCCGGGGAGCCTGCGCGTGTGGCGGGGCCTGGGGCAACCGGGGCGGCGGCGGGGCCAGAAATTTTTCGCGCCGGGCGGGGCAGGGAGGGCGGGAGAAAGGCTTCGGTGCCGCGGGCGGCGGGGCCGCAGCCGGCACGGCCCGGCGGCGGCCGTCGCGGCGCCGCCCCTCAGCCTTCGCGCGACTGTGCCAGCAGGGCTTCCACGCGGCGTTCCAGCTCCGACACCACCCGCTCCACCTCCGCCATGTCGAGCCCGGCCACCATGCTCTCGTGCCGCGCCACCGCCACGGGGGCGAGCTGGGCCACGAGGCGCAGCCCCTCGGGCGTGAGGGACACGAGGCCGACGCGGCTGTCCGTGGGATGCGGCCGCTTGCGCAGCAGCCCTCGCCCCACCAGCGCGTCCACCGAGCGGCTGACCCAGGCCTTGTCGATGCGCATGCGGCGGCTGAGCTCGCCCACCGGCAGGGCGTCGCTGCCGTCCAGCATCACCAGCACACGCAGCTCCGTGTTGTTGATGCCGAAGCGCGCCTTGTAGACCATGCTGGAGCCGCGGCTGATGGTTTCCGCCAGCTTGATCAGCCGGAAGGTGAGGAGCTCGCTGAGCAAGGGCGCGGCGGTGCCCGGCTGCTCCGTCGCGGGGGCGGTGTCGCGGCGGCGTCGCTGCCGGGGCCCGGGCGATGTGCTGTCCATGGGGTCCTGAGAAACGCTCCCGAGCGCGCGGCCGTGATGCCCGCGCGCGGTGAGCAAGCCACGGCCCGGCGCGCGCTTCAACACGGGGGCGGCGTCGCAGGCCGGTGGAACCGCGACCGGGGGCAGGCGCGGCTGCGGAACGGCGGCCGGGCGCGCCCCGCGCGGGGCTGCCGCGACGCGGGAACAGCGGCGCCTTTCCCGGCGCGATATTGTTGCGTTGACATCCATCTCGCGCCCGCCCTAGCGTCCCGGCCCAAGAAGGTCTCGCAAGGGGGGAAGGGGAATGGCGTCCAGGCGTCCGGCCCGCGAGGACGTGCCCGTTCGCGCGCAGCACCCGCGGGGTGCGGCGTGATCCGCAGCTTCATGTCCACCGGTCTCTACGTCCAGGGGCCTGGCAGCTTCGACCTCCTCGGCGAGAAGGCGGCCGCCCTGGGCCGCCGCGCCGCGATCCTGTGCGACGCCGCCATGCTGGACCGGCTGCAACCGCGCATCGAACGCTCGGCCAGGGCCGGCAGCCTCGCCTTCACCTGCCACCCCGTATCCGGCGAGGTCACGCCGGAAGCCATCAACGCCCTGACCGAGGCCGCCGCACGGGATATGGCGGAGGTGGTGGTCGCGATCGGCGGTGGGCGGGCGATCGACACCGGCAAGGGCGTCGCGCTGCTGCGGGGGGTGCCCTTTGTCAGCGTGCCCACCGTGGCCTCCACCGACGCGCCCGCCTCGCGCGGCATCGCCATCTATGACGCGCAGCACGTGCCGCTGACGGTGGAGCAGCTGCCGCGCAACCCCGACTGCGTGCTGGTGGACACCGCGATCATCGCCGCCGCCCCGCCGCGCTTCCTGCGCGCCGGCATCGGCGACGCGCTGACCAAGCACTACGAGGTCGAGGCCTGCTGGACCGGCCGTGGCCACAACAAGCACGGCACCCGCCCGCTGCGCACCGCCCGGCTGATCGCCCGGGACTGCGACGCGGTGGTGCGCGAGCAGAGTGTGGCGGCGCTGCGGGCCGCTGAAGCCGGTGAGGTGACCGAGGCGCTGGAGGACGTGGTGGAAGCCGTGATCCTGCTGAGCTGCCTGGCCTTCGAGAATGGCGGGCTGTCCGTGGCGCATTCCCTGGCGCGCGGGTTGTCCAGCGCGCGTGGGGCAGGGAACGCCCTGCACGGCGAGCAGGTGGCCTACGCCACGCTGGTGCAGATGCGGGCCGACGAGCGGCCGGACGCGGAACTCGCCGCCCTGCGCGGCTTCCTGCGCGAGGTCGGGCTGCCCTGCTCCCTGGCGGAATTGGGAATGCACGATCCCGGTCCGGCCGACATCGCCGCGCTGGTGGCGAGCTGCCTGGACAGCCCGCACCTGCGCCACCACCCCCGCCGGCTGGACGCGGCCGCGATTGAAGACGCCATTCTCGGGGTGGAAGCCGCCGCGGCCGCCCACCCGGTCGGAGCATCCGCATGACCAGCACCCCCGGCTTCACCTACCGCTTCCGCCCGCCGCACGGTCGCCCGGAGGATCTGGGTGGACGGGCACCGGAATACCGGCGCACGGAGGAGGGTGGCGTCCTCATCGAGCGCGACCTGCCGGTGCAGCTGCGCGACGGCACCACGATCTTCATCGACCTGTTCCGCCCGGCCGACGGCACGCCGGCTGCGCCGCTGATCGCCTGGGGCCCCTACGGCAAGCACGGCCATACGCGCATGGCCGTCAGCTTCCCCAAATCAGGTGTGAAGGAGGAGAGCATGTCCCCCCACACCGTGTTCGAGGCGCCGGACCCGATCTACTGGGTGCCGCGCGGCTACGCGGTGATCAACCCCGATCCCCGCGGCACCTGGTTCTCCGAAGGGCGCGCGACCTATCTGTCGCCCGACGAGGCGCTGGACTTCTACGACCTGATCGAGTGGGCCGGCACGCGCGACTGGAGCAACGGCAAGGTTGGCCTGTCCGGCGTGTCCTACCTGACCTCCTCGCAATGGCACGTCGCGGCGCTGAACCCGCCGCACCTCGCCGCCATCAATCCCTGGGAAGGCTGGAGCGACTTCTACCGCGAGGTGGTACGCCACGGCGGCATCCCCGAGACGCATTTCTGGGGCTACCTGCCGACCCGCTGGGGCCGCTCCACCACGGAGGTGGAGGACCTGCCGCTGGAAACCCGCGAGCGGCCCTTCTTCGACGAATACTGGGCGTCCAAGCGCGCCGAGATGAGCAGGATCACCGTGCCGGCTTTCGTGGTGGCGAGCTGGACCGACCAGGGGCTGCACACGCGCGGCACGCTGGAGGGGTTCAAGCAGATCGCCTCCGCCGAGAAATGGCTGGAGGTGCATGGCCGCAAGAAGTGGGCCTACTACTACGAGCCCGAGAGCATGGTCCGGCAAACGCAGTTCTTCGACCGCTACCTGCACGGCCGGAACAGCGGGCTGGAGAACTGGCCGCGGGTGCGGCTGGAAGCGCGCGAGCGCTTTACCGTCGGCCGCGTGCGCGAGGCAGCCAAATGGCCGGTGCCGGGCACGCAGTACGTGCCGCTCTTCCTCGATACCGAGAGCGGCAGGCTGGAGCGGGAACCCGTCCCGCGCGAAGGATCGCTGCGCTACGATCCGCTGGGCGAGGACGGCCCGGGGTCGCGCGCCGTGTTCACCCACCGCTTCGAGGAAGCTGTCGACCTGATCGGCCACATGAAGCTGCGGCTCTGGGTTTCCGCCGAGGGCGCCGACGACATGGACCTCTTCGTCGCCGTGCAGAAGCTGGACGCGGCGGGCGAGGTGGTGCCCTTCGCCTTCTACGGCCAGTTCGAGGACGGGCCGGTGGCGCTGGGTTGGCTGCGCGTGTCGCATCGCGAGCTGGACGAAGCGCGCTCCACCCCCTTTCAGCCGGTGCTGCTGCACCAGCGGGAGATCAAGCTGGCACCGGGCGAGGTGGTCCCCGTGGACATCGAGATCTGGCCCTCGGGCACGCATTTCGAGGCCGGGACTTCGCTGCGGCTGGTGGTGCAGGGCCGCGACGTCACCCGCTACCCGCTGCCCAACGTGCAGCCGCTGCACGAGAGCACGGTGAACGCCGGCACCCACGTGCTGCACGCCGGCGGCGCGCACGACTCCCATCTGCTGATCCCCGTGCTGCCCGCGCAGCCCGGCCCCGCCCGGGAGTGGACGCCGTGAGCGACGCCGCCGGGAGCCTGTTCGACGTGTCCGGCCGCGTCACCCTGGTCACCGGCGCGGCCAGCGGCATCGGCCTCGCCATGGCCGAGGTGATGGCGACCGGCGGGGCGACGGTGGTGATGGCCGACATCGACGCGGCCGGGCTGGAGCGCGAAGCGCAGCGGCTGCGCGCGGCCGGCGGGCGCGTGCAGGCGCGGGTGCTGGACATCGCCCGCGGTCCCGATGTGCACGCCGCCGTGGAGGCGATCGTGGCGGAGCACGGGCGGCTGGACGTGGCCTTCGCCAATGCCGGCGTCAGCGCCGGGCCCAGCTTCGCCCAACCGGAAGGCCGGCTGGACGCCGTGTCGCCCGAACACTGGGCGCGGATGCTGGAGATCAACCTGACCGGCGCCTTCGAAACGCTGCGCGCCGCGGCGAAGCCGATGCGGCAGCAGCGCGACGGCCGCATCGTCGTCACCGCCTCAATCTCCGGCATGAAGGCCTCGCCGGTGTCCGGCTACGCCTACGTCGCGGCCAAGGCGGCGCTGATCAACCTGGTGCGGCAGGCGGCGGCCGAGCTGGGACCGGACGGGGTGCTGGTGAACGCCATCGCGCCGGGCTTCATCGTCACCAACCTCGCCAGTGGGCGGCTGCGCAACGACCCCGCCGCGGCGGCGGCGCTGGCCGAGAGCGTGCCGTTGCGCCGCGTCGGGACGCCGGGGGAGCTGAAGGGGCTGGCGCTGTTCCTGGCCTCGCCCGCATCCTCCTACGTCACCGGCGCGATCATCCCGGTCGACGGCGGCGTGACCGCGACGTGACGGGCCGCGTTGACAGGCGGGAAGCGCCCGTGGTGACCATGCCCGCAAGGCGGAACAGCCGGGGAGGAGCGCAGATGGCATGGCCGCATCCGTGCGCGACGCGCGGCTCCGCATCGGGCGCCCGCCCGTGGGCGCAGGGTGTGCGCCCGAAGGCATGGGGGCCATGCCCGAGGGCATGGGAGCCGTGCCCGAGGGCGTGGGAGCCACGCCCGTGCTGACGCAGCAGCTGATCAACGGCGTGGTGCTGGGCAGCATGTATGCCCTGATCGCGCAGGGCTACACGCTGGTCTTCGGCGTGCTGGACAAGTTGAACTTCAGCCACGGCGAGATCTTCATGCTGGGCGGCTTCCTGTGCCTGGCCGCCCTGGCGCTGGGCGCACCGCTGGTGGTGGCGGTGCTGCTGGCCATCCTGGTCTCGGGCCTGCTGGGGCTGCTGGTGGAGTTCGTGGGCTTCCGCAAGTTCCGCTCGCGTGACGCCCACGTCACGGCGGCGCTGTCCTCCTTCGCCATCGGGCTGATCATGATCGACCTGTCCCAGAAGATCTGGGGCACGGAGCCGCGGGCGCTGGACCTGCCGGCCGGGTTGCAAGCGGCCACGATCCGCATCCTCGGCACCGACGTGGTGCTGCTGCGGCTGGGGGTGCTGGCCGTGGCGCTGCTGCTGATGCTGGTGCTGCACCTCGTGGTGACGCGCTCCCGCCTGGGGCGGCAGATCCGGGCGGTGGCGGAATCCGCCGACAAGGCGGCGCTGTTCGGCATCGACGTGACGCGGGTCAACCAGAAGGTGTTCTTTATCGCCTCCGCCATGGCCGGGCTGGCCGGGGCGGCGATGGCGCTGCGCACCGGCTACGCCAGCACCGATGTCGGCTTCACCTTCGGGCTCAAGGCGCTGGCCATCATGGCGATCGGCGGCATGGGCGACCTGCGCGGTGCCCTGATCGGCGGGCTGCTGGTGGGGGTGGTGGAGGCGGTGGCCTTCAACTTCGGGCTCGGGCAGCTGGCCGACCTGCTGGTGTGGCTGTTCATGATCGCCGTGCTGCTGTGGCGCCCCTCGGGCCTGTTCGGCTCCTCCCTGTCGCGCGAGACCCGGGCATGATCGAGGACTACGTCGTCCTGGCCGGCCTCAACGTCGTGCTGGCCTGGAGCGTCTACATCATCCTGATGTCGGGCAGCCTGAGCTTCGCCAACGGCGCTTTCATGGCCATGGGCGCCTATGCGTCGAGCGTGCTGACGGTGAATTTCGGCGTGCCGCTGCTGGCCGCCGCCGCGGTGGCCGGACTGGGCACGGCGATGTTCGGGGCGCTGGTGGGCTTTCCCGCGCTGCGCACGCGCGGCATCTACCTGATCCTGCTGACCACGGGGCTCGCCATCTCCGTGCAGTCGGCGGTGCAGTCCATGCCCTATCTCGGCGGCATCCAGGGCTTCGGCGGCATGGTCGGCACCACGCCCTGGCACGTGGTGGTGCTGGTGGCCGTGGTGGGCGCAGGGCTGTGGCTGCTGTCACGCTCGCCGGCGCAGCGGGTGCTGGACGCGGTGCGGGAGGACGAGATCGTGGCCGGCGCCCTCGGCATTCGCGTGGTCTACGTCAAGCTGCTCTGCTTCGGCACGGGGGCGGGGATCGCGGCCGTGGCCGGGGCCTTCTACGCCCACTACATCATCTTCATCTCGCCCGAGCAGTTCTCCATCGTCGCCTCCGTCTACATCGTGCTCTACGCCGTGCTGGGCGGCACCAACAACATGTGGGGCCCGGCGCTGGGCGCGGTGATCATGACCCTGCTGCCCGAGCTGGTGCGCGGCCTGCAGAGCTGGCGCCCGACGGCCTTCGGGCTGGTGATCCTCCTCCTGCTGCTGGTGCGCCCGGACGGTCTGCTGGCCTTTCGCAGCCTCACCGCGCGCCGGCGCGATGCCGCCGCGGCCCGGCCGGACACCGCCGCCGCCGTGCGGCCGGAGCGCGGGGCGCCGTGAGCGCCGCGGAGGCCGTGCTGCAAGGCACTGGGGAACCCGTGCTGTCGGTGCAGCGGCTGGTGAAGCGCTTCGGCGGGCTGACGGCGGTGAACGAGCTGTCGCTGGAGGTCGGGCACGGCGAGATCCTCGGGCTGGTCGGGCCCAACGGCGCCGGGAAATCCGTGCTGATCAACCTCGTCGCCGGCATCTACCCGCCGAGTTCCGGCACGATCCGCCTGGGCGGGCGCGACATTTCCCGCGCGCCCTCCTATGCCCGCGCCCGGCTGGGGATCGGCCGCACCTACCAGAACATCCGCCTGCTGCGCCGCATGACCGTGCTGGAGAACGTGCTGGTGGCGGCGCCCGAACACGCGCTGCACCCGCTGCGGGCGGCGTTCGCGCGGCCGGGGCGTTCCGACATCGCCGGCGCCCTGGCGCTGCTGGACCAGGTGCACCTGGCGGAAAAGGCCGACCACCTGTCGGGCTCCCTGGCCTACGGCGAGGCGCGCCGGCTGGAGATCGTGCGCGCCCTGATGGGGCGGCCGAGCCTGCTGCTGCTGGACGAGCCGGCGGCCGGCATGAACGAGGAGGAAACCGCCGAGCTGGCCCGCACCGTCCGCTTCTGCCGCAGCCGCGTCGACGCGGTGGTGATCGTGGAGCACGACATGGCCTTCATGCAGGACCTGTCCGACCGCATGGTGGTGATGGATGCCGGCAGCAATATCGCCGAAGGCCTGCCGCGCGCGGTGCTGGCCGACCGCCGGGTGATCGAGGCCTATCTGGGCGTGGAGGAGGAGGGCGATGACTGACGCCGCGGCTCCCGCCCTGGCCGTGGAGGACCTCCACGTTTCCTACGGCCCGATCAAGGCGCTGAAGGGCTGCTCGCTGCGGGTGATGCCGGGCGAGGCGGTGGCCGTGGTGGGCGCCAACGGCGCCGGCAAGACCACGCTGCTGCGCGCCATCTGCAACATGCTGCCCAGCCAGGGCACGGTGCGGCTGGACGGCGAGCCGGTACGCAAGCTGCCCACCCACGCGCTGGTCCGCCGCGGCGTGCTGCACCTGCCCGAAACCCGCGGCGTGCTGGCCGGGCAGACGGTGCTGGAGAACCTGCGCCTCGGCCACGACATGCAGCCGGCGGCGACGCGGCCCGAACGCTCCTTCGAAGCCGCGGTGGAGGAGGTGTTCCGCATCTTCCCCCGCCTGGGCGAGCGGCGGCACCAGAAGGCCGGCAGCATGTCGGGCGGCGAGCAGCAGATGCTGGCCCTGTCGCGCGCGGTGGTGACGCCGCCGCGGCTGCTGCTGATCGACGAGCCGTCGCTGGGCCTATCGCCGCTGATGGTGCGGGAAGCCTACCGCGTGCTGCGCGGCTTCCGCGACCGCGGCATGTCCATCCTGCTGGTGGAGCAGAACGTGCGCGCCGCGCTGCGCTTCGCCCATCGCGGCTACGTCCTGCGCCAGGGCAGCATCGTGCGCGAGGGCGAGGCGGCGGCGCTGGGCGCGGATGCGGAACTGTTCAGCCAGTATCTCGGCGTGGCCTGAAACAAACGGAGGAAACGGTGGAACTCACGCGGCGCAACCTGACCAAGGCCGGGCTGCTGCTCGGCATTCTGCCGGCGGCGACGCGGGCCCTGGCGGCGGACAAGCCGCCGATCAAGATCGGCGCCAACATGCCGCTCTCGGGCTTCCAGCGCCCCAACGGCGAGATGTACCGCGCCGCGGTGGAGATGGCGATCGAGGAGGTCAACGCCGCCGGCGGGGTGAACGGCAGTCCGATCCAGCTGATCATCGACGACGACCAGGGCCTGGCCAACGAGACGGTGCTGCTGTTCCGCCGCCACGTGGCCGACGGCATCGCCGCCCATCTCGGCCCGATCTCCGGCACCACCTTCGAGAGCGTGGCGCCGCTGGCCAACGCCATGCGCGTGCCCACCATCAACTTCACCGCGCTGAAGCCGGGGATCGCCCGCAAGCCCTACGCGCTGAAGCTGCACCCGTCCGACGACGTGATGATCCCCGAAGGGGTGACGGAGTTCCTGGCGAAGTTCCCCAACCTGCGCAACGTGGTGATCACCGGCGACGCGCGCGAGGCCTCGGGCGCCGCGGGCATGACGGAATTCGCC
Source organism: Roseomonas sp. BN140053 (assembly GCF_047690175.1). Classification (NCBI taxonomy): domain Bacteria; kingdom Pseudomonadati; phylum Pseudomonadota; class Alphaproteobacteria; order Acetobacterales; family Roseomonadaceae; genus Roseomonas; species Roseomonas sp. BN140053. Next base: position 24,355 of record NZ_JBLLEB010000025.1, read on the forward strand.
AAGGTGGCGCGGGCGAAGAACCTCACCGTCGCCGACACCGTGTCCTTCGACACCCGCACCACCGACTATTCCCCGGTAGCGATCAAGATCAAGGGCGCCTCGCCGGACGCGGTCTTCGTCAGCTCCTTCGGGCCCAACAGCCTGGCGCTGCTGAAGGAGCTGGACGTGCAGGGGCTGCGGGTGCCGGTGCTGGTGAACGCGCTGATCTGGGCGGCGAACTTCGTGCAGACCGTCACCGCCGGCGCCGACCGGGTCTACACCATCGGCTTCAACACCAACGACCCCGCCCCCGGCGTGGCCGGGCACGACGACTTCACCCGCCGCTACATCGAGCGGGCGGAGCGCACCACCAGCCTGCCCAAGCCGATCAACGTGTCCAACGCCACCATGGGCTACGACACCATCATGCTGCTGGCCGGCATCATGAAGGAGAAGGGGCTGGACGGCACCACCGCCGTTCCGCAGATGCGGCAGGCCATCACCGACGGGCTGGCGGCGGTGAAGACCTGGAGCGGCCTGAACAGCATCACCATGCAGGACAACGGCGACGGCTACATCAAGTCGCGGCTGCTGGAAGTGGACGTGGCCAACAAGCTTTGGCGCTACAGCAGCGCCCCGCGCTGAGCGGGCGCCGCTCGGCGGGGCCGCGCCGGATGGCCCGGAAGCGGCGGCGGCGGTGGCCGCCGGCGCGTCCGGGCCGTGGGGATCAGCGGCCGGCGCGGGCGCGGGCGATCAGCCGGTCGTAGGTGGCGCAGGTTTCCTCGGAAGTGGGCTGCAGCATGGCGGTCTGCATCTCCGTCGCGATGGTCTGCGTCAGCGCGGCGTTGCGGCTCATCAGCGGGCCGAGCAGGTTGGTCAGGTCGGTCATCTTGGCTTCCGCCTGGGCATCCGTGCAGGCCGCCATGGCGGGTGCCGCGAGCGCCAGTCCCGCGGCCAGGGTCAGGGCGGCGAGCAGCTTGGGCGAGGTCATGGGGCGGGTTCCGGAAGCCTGGGGTGCAGCGGGGCCGAGGGCGCGCGACGCGGCGCGGGCGCGACCCGGGAACGCCAGGATGCGGCCGGAAGCGATGCGGTTCGGTTAATGCCCGGCGGCCTCGCGCGCCGCTGCCCCGCGGCGGCGGCCCGCCGGTGCCGGGCCGCCCGTCAGGGCATGTCCACGAAGATCCGGCCCTCGCTGCTGCCCACCGGCACGGTGGTCGCGGCGGGGCGTTCGGCCGGGTCGGGCGTCACGCCGGCGGGGTAGGCGCGGGCGCGCAGCCGTTCCGGCTCGGCGCGGGACAGGCCGGTGCGGATGTCGAACTCCCAGCCGTGCCAGGGGCAGCGCAGGATCTCGCCGGGCCGGGAATAGCGGATCTGGCCGGGGGCGGCGGGGTCGGCCTCCACCAGCCCCACGGCGGTGCCGTGGCACAGCGCGCCGCCCTGGTGCGGGCAGCGGTTCAGCAGGCCGAAGAGCTCGCCGCCGAGGTTGAACAGCACGACCTGCTTGCCGCCGGCCTCAACCAGCAGGCGCCCGCCCGGCGGCAGGGCCGAGGCGGGGGCGACGAGGTGGCGCGGCATCACCCCACCCCGTAGAGCGCCCGGGCGTTGTCCAGGAACAGCCCGCGCCGCGCCGCATCCTCCAGCCGTACCGGCAGGCTCCATTCCGGGTCGTCGAAGTCCCAGTGCGGGTAGTCGGTGGCGAAGAGCAGGCGGTCGGCGCCGATCCAGCCGATCACGTCGCCGAGGTGCCGGCGCTTTTCCGGCTCCTCCATCGGCTGCGTGGTCATCCAGACGTGGTCGCGGATATAGGCGGAGGGCGCGCGGGTCAGGTGCGGGGTTTCCTCGCGCAGCCGCGCCCAGTGCTTGTCCAGCCGCCAGGCCAGCGAGGGCAGCCAGGCGAAGCCCGCCTCGATCAGCACCATGCGCAGCCGGGGGAAGCGTTCGAACACGCCCTCGATCACCATGCTGGTCAGCAGCGCCTGGCAGCACTGCGCGTGGCCGACCATCTCCTCGATGTAGAAGGAGGGCCAGCCGCCCCCCGTGACGGGATAACCGCCGTAGCCGAAGGCGTGCACGCCCACGGGCAACCCGGCTTCCTGCGCCGCGGCATAGATCGGCCAGTAGCGCCGCTGGCCCAGCGGCTCGGCGGTGCGGCTGAGCAGCAGCACCTGCACGAAGTCCGGGTGCCCGGCCCAGTGCGCGATCTCGGCCGCCGCGGCGGCGGCGTCCTCGTAGGGCACCACCACGGAAGCCTTCAGGCGGCTGTCCTTGGAGGTCCATTCTGCCACCTGCCACTCGTTCAGCGCGCGGGCCATGGCGGCGCTGAAGTCCAGGTTCTGCGCAGCGCCCGCGGCGGGGGCGATCACGTTCAGCACGCCCAGCGCGACGTTGTTGGGGTCCAGGTGCTGCGCCTGCATGAAAGCGAGGTCGCTGCCCGGCCGTCCGCCCGGCGGCCAGGCGTCGCGTCGTGCCGCGTCCGGCTGGCCCTTCGGGTAGGCCGGGCCGGATTGGTAGCCGTGCCGCGGCAGCAGGCCGAAGCTGTCCATGTGCCGCCGCCAGCGCTCGGACAGGTACGGCATGATGTCGCGCGCATTGGCCAGGCAGGGGTGGATGTCGCAGTCGGCGATGGCGGGCTTGCTGTGGCCGGCCGGGGCCGCCACGGGGTTCCGGAGTTCGACGGTCATGCCACGCTCTCCTGCAATCGGGGATAGGTCGCGCGGGGATTGTCCAGGGCGATCCGCCGCGCCAGCGCTTCCGGCAGCGCGGCGGGGATCGCCGCGTCGCCGTCGAACTGCCAGTGCGGATAATCCGTGGAGAACAGCAGCAGCTCCTCCGAGCCCATGTGCTCGATCACCCGCAGCAGGTCCCCGGCCTCCGGCGGCGCGTCCACCGGCTGCAGGGTGAAGCGCACCTGGTCGCGGATGATCTCCGGCGGCGGCCGGTCCACCCAGGGGATCTCCAGCCGCAAGCCGCGCCAGTACTTGTGCAACCGCCAGAGATAGGCGGGCAGCCAGGTGAAGCCGCTCTCGATCATCACCACGCGCAAGCCGGGGAAACGGCCGAAGACGCCCTCGCAGACCAGCGAGGTCAGCTGCGTCTGCATGCCCTGCGCCTGCCCGACGTAGTCCTCCGTGTAGTAGGAGGGCCAGCCGACGGGGGTGACGGGATGGCGGTAGGAGGAGCCGGCATGGATGCCCACGGGCAGCCCGTGCTTCTCGGCGGCGGCATAGATCGGCCAGTGCTGCCGCTTGCCCAGCGGCGCCTCGCCCAGCGCCGGCAGCAGCACCTGCACGAAGCGGCGGTCGGCGGCGCAGCGCTCGATCTCCGCTGCCGCCAGTTCCGCGTTCTGCACGGGCACCACGACCGAGGCGCGCAGCCGCGGGTCGCGGTCCAGCCATTCGCGCGCCATCCAGTCGTTCACCGCGCGGGCGAAGGCGGCGGCCATGTCCTCGCTGAACAGCACGGAAACGCCGTAGAGCGGGTTGCAGATGGCGAGGCTGCTGCCGAAGCCGTCCAGCGCCTCGCGCCGGACGCGCTCGAACTCGGCGCCGGGCTTGCCGCTCTCCGGCCGCCAGTCCGGCCGCGCGGCCAGCGGGCTGCGCAGCGGGTAGGAGATGGTGTCCAGCTCGTGCACGCCGCGCTCGGCCACCATGTCGCGCCAGTGCGGGTCGAGATAGGGCAGCAGCGCCCTGAGCCCGGGCACCGCCGGGTGGATGTCGCAGTCGATGGCGCCGGCGGGAATCACGCCGCCCCCGGTTCCAGCAGCAGCGCGACCGCCGCGGTCCAGGAGAAGGTGGCGCCGCCGATGCCCTGGCCGGTTCGCGGGTCGAAATACTCGCTGAAGCCCCCCGCCGCGATCAGCGCCCGCGTGTCGGCCGCCACCGCCTCGGCCAGCGCCACCTCGCCGCAGCGGCGCAGCCCTTCGGCGATCATCCAGTTCACCACCGCCCAGACCGGGCCGCGCCAGTAGCGCAGCGGCTCGAACAGCGGGTGGCCGGGATCGGTGGAAGGGACGCGGAAGCGCGCCGCCTCGGCCCAGCGGCGCAGCGTGTCCGCCAGCGCCGCGGCGTGCCCGGCCTGCCCGGCGAACAATGGCAGGAAGCCGGCGGAGGTGCGCACGGGAATGGCCTCGCCGGAAACGAGGTCGCGCGACAGGTAGTGCCCCCGCGCCGCATCCCACAGCTTCTCCAGCGCCGGCGCGGCGCGGTCGATGCGCGCCGCGATCTCGGCGGCCTCGGCCGGGCTGCCGAAGCGATCCGCCAGCGCCAGCAGGTCCTGTTCCGCCCGCAGCAGGATGGCGTTGGTGCCGACATCCGCCACCCGGAAGGGCGAGGCCGCCAGCATCCGCGCCGGGTCCCAGCCGGCGTCGCGGAACACCTCCACCAGGTGGATGAAGCGCTGGTAGTCGATCGCCCGCGGCCGGAAGGCGGGATCGACGTGCGAGGTGTCGCGGCGGCGGATTTCCGTGCGCGTGTCCGTGGGCACGCGGTCCAGCGCGGCGTCCCAGGCCGGGCTGTTGTCCATGCCGGTTTCCCAGGGGTGCAGCGTGGCCACCAGCCCGGTGCCGCCGGGGTCGCGCGCCGCGGCCCACCAGCGATGGCTGTCGCGCAGCCTGGGATACACCGCGGCCATACGGGCTTCCCCCTCCGGGCCGGGCGAGGCGGCCAGCACGCGGCGCGCGGCGGTGGCCAGCACCGGCGGCTGGGTGATGCCGGAGGTCGGCGGCTCGCGCCGGATGCCCCAAACCTCCGGGCCGGGGAAATAGGTGTCGGCGGGGGCGTGGAACACGATCTGCGGCACCAGCCCGTCTTCCCACTGGCCGCGCAGCAGCCACTCGATCTCCGACCAGGCGCGGCCGGGGTCGAAAGTGGCGAAGCCCATGGCGACGAAGGCGGAATCCCAGTTCCACTGGAACGGGTAGAGCCGGTCGGTCGGCACGGAATAGCCGCCGCGGTCGTTGTCACGCAGCACCTGCCGCGCCGCCTCGATGCCGCTCATCGCGAAGCCTCCAGGGCGCGGCCGCTCTCCGCGTCCATCCAGTTCAGCCGTCCGGGATGCGGCCGCAGGTGCAGCACGCGGCCGGGCGCGAAACCCTCGCCCACGCCCTCGGCCTCGTAGGGCACCACCGCGCGCATCGGCTGGTTCGCGGCGCTGCCGGTCAGCAGCACGTGCGAGCCCAGCGGCTCGGCCACGCGCAGAGTGAAGGCGAAGCCCTCGCCGGGCGGCGCCGGGGACAGGTCCTCGGCGCGCAGGCCCAGCAGCACCTCCGCCGCGGTGCCGGGCGGGCAGGGCAGGGAAAGGTCGCCCAGCGCCGCCGCGCCGTTTCGCACGGGCAGGCGGAGGAAGTTCATCGGCGGGCTGCCCACGAAGGCGCCGACGAAGCGCGAGCCCGGGCGGTGGTAGATCTCGGCCGGGCTGCCGATCTGCTCGATGCGCCCGGCCTGCATCACCGCGATGCGGTCGGCCAGGCCCATCGCCTCGGTCTGGTCGTGGGTGACGTAGATCGTGGTGGTGCCGGCCTCGGCCAGGACGGCCTTCAGCTCGGCGCGCATTTCCAGCCGCAGCAGGGCGTCGAGGTTGCTCAGCGGCTCGTCCATCAGCAGCACCTCCGGCTCCACTGCCAGGGCGCGCGCCACCGCCACCCGCTGCCGCTGCCCGCCCGAGAGCTGCGCGGGATAGCGCCCGAGATAGGGCTCGATGTGCAGCAGCGCCGCGGCGCGCTCCACTTGCCGCTGCACACGGTCTTTCGGCGCCTTGCCCATGCGCAGGCCGAAGGCGACGTTCTCGAACACCGTCAGGTGGGGGAACACGGCGTAGTTCTGGAATACCATGGCCAGGCCGCGGCGGCGCGGCGGCAGGTCGGTCACGTCGCGCTCGCCGATCCGCACCCGGCCGGCGGTCTGGGTTTCCAGCCCGGCGATGATGCGCAGCAGCGTGGTCTTGCCGCAGCCGGATGGGCCGAGCAGCGCCAGGAACTCGCCGTCGCGCACGAGCAGCTCCACCGCCTGCAGCGCCTGCACCGCGCCGAAGCTCTTGCGGATCCCGTCGATGCCGATCGTCGCCATGCGCGCCCTAGCGGTTGCCGATGCCCCACATCGCGAAAAGGCGACGGCGGACCAGGAAGATGAACAGGATGGACGGGACGATCAGGATCAGCCCGCCCGCGAATTGCAGGTGCAGCGGCGATTCTGACAGCACCGACAGCAGGTAGGCGGTCAGCGTGCGGTGCCGCACCGTCAGCACGGAAGCGGCGAAGACCTCGTTCCAGCTCAGCACGAAGGCGAAGATGGAGGCCGCGGCGATGCCCGGCAGGGCCAGCGGCAGCACCACCTTCACGAAGCCGGTGAAGCGCGAGCAGCCGAAGACCCAGGCGGCCTCCTCCAGCTCCGCCGGGATGCCCTGGAACAGGCTGGCGCAGACCAGCGTGGCGAAGGGCGTGGCCAGCACCGCGTGCAGCAGCGCCACGCCGAAGGGCGTGTCGTAGACGCCCAGGCGGATGAAGCCCACGGTCAGCGGCAGGGCCAGGATGGCCACGGGAAAGGCGCGGGTCATCAGGATCAGCACGCGATAGGCGCCGGCGCCGCGGAAGCGGAACCGCGCCAGGGCGTAGCCCGCGGGCACGCCCAGAAGCAGGGCGATGGCCATGCACAGGAAGGCCGCCTGCACGCTGACCCAGGTGGCGGCCCAGACGCCGTCGATGGCGAGGAAGCCGCGCAGCGTGTCCAGCGAGAAGTCGCCGGCGGACAGCGATTTCGGCCAGCGCGTCACGAAATCTCGCCCACCCAGCGCGCCCAGCGCCAGCAGGGCGATGGGGATCAGCGTCCAGGCGCACAGGGCCGTGACGCCGCCCAGCAGCAGGAAGCGGCGCAGCGGGTGCGCGGCGGTCACGAGCGCTGCCCCGCCGGCGTGCGGAAGCCCACCAGGAACACCACCGTAGCGGCCAGGGAGATCAGCATCACCAGCACGGCACAGGCGGCGGCCACGCCGTAATCCTGGCTGCCGTATTGCCAATTGAAGGCCTCGCTTACCAGCACGGGGAAGTTCCGCCCCCCCAGGGCCAGGGCCATGGCGAACATCTCGAAGGCCAGCACGGTGCGCAGGATCAGCGCCGTCTGGATGGAGGGGCGCAGCAGCGGCAGCGTCACCTTGCGGAAGCGCTGCCAGGGCGAGGCGCCGAAAACCTCCGCCGCCTCCTCGTACTCCTTGGGCAGCAGCTGCACCCCGGCCAGCAGGATCACGAAAACGATGGCCGTGGCGCGCCACAGCTCCGCCACCACGATGGCGGCCAGCAGGGTCCAGGGCGTCTCGTAGGTCAGCCAGCTCTGCGGCCCGTCCGTGAGGCCCAGGCGGAACAGCGCCGTGTTGACCCAGCCCAGGTCGGTCAGCAGCGCCAGCCAGACCAGCCCGGCCGCGAGGTCGGAGATGCCCAGCGGGATCGACCAGACCCAGAGGATCAGGTCCCGCCCGCGCTCGACCTGGCGCAGCAGCACCGTCATCGCCAGCGCGAGCGCCAGCTGCAGCGGCACGGCCAGCAGCACCACGGAGAAAGTGTTGCCGACCGCCTCGCCGAAGTTGATGTCGTCCATCATGCGGTGGACGTTGTTCAGCGACCAGCCGCCGCCCGCCTGGAAGGCCAGCACCGCCGTTTGGAACAGCGGCACCAGGAAGAGCGCGCCCAGGAACAGCACGGAGGGCGCGATCAGCAGGTAGGGCAGCAGGGCCGGTCGCTGGGAGCGCACCCTCAGCCGACCTGGCAGGCGCCGCTCGAGGCCGGGTCGGGCTGCCAGCAGGGGGCGTTGGTTTCCGTCATGATGCGGCGCAGCGCCTCGGCCTGGCGGTCGAGGGCGGCGCGCGGCCGCTCGCCGCGCAGCACCACGCGCTGAAAGGTGTCGGTGAAGACCTTGTCGAACTCGCCGCCGCGCTGGTCGAGGCCGACCGGCAACAGGCTGACCAGCGCGTCCGGCGCCGCGCTCATCTTCGCGATGGCGTCCGCCGCGAGCCGCAGCCCGGGTTCCAGGTCGGTCGGCAGATCCGTCTGCACCACGGGGAAGAAGGCGGTGGCGCGCAGGGTGCGGATCTGCACCTCCGGCCGCGTCAGGTACTCGATCAGCCTGGCCGCCCCGGCCGCGTCGGGCGCACCCTGCGGGATGGAGAGGCCGGCCACGACCGGCATGAAGCCGCGGCCCTTGGGCCCGGCGGGGGCCGGGAAGGCCACGAACTCGTCCGGCTTGGCGTTCAGCGCGTCGATCACCCGCGCGACATGGTCGAAGGCGATCCAGACCTCGCCGGTCAGCAGCGGTTCCTGCATGAAGCCGTAGTTCGTGGAATTGGGGTGCACCGCCTTCCACAGCTCGCGGAACTGCGTCCACATCGCTTCCGCCGCCTCGGAGCGGAAGGTGGTCACCACGCCGCCGGTGAAGGAGGGGTAGAGGTAGCCCTCGAAGAAGCGCGGCATCAGCCCGGTGGGGCCGGCGGGGAAGCCCAGGCGGCGCTGGCCGGTGCGGGCCTGGATGGTGGCGGCCCATTGCCCGAGCTGCTCGTAGCTCAGCGCGTTGATGTCGGCACCGGCGGGCAGGAAGGGCAGGGCCTGCTTGTGCGCCACCATCAGATAGGTGGCCTGCATCCAGGGGATGTAGCGCTGCTGCGCGCCGCCGAGCTTGCCGGATTCCAGCATCGCCGCGTTGAAGCTGCGGTTGGGCAGGGCGGCCAGCACATCGTCGAGCGGCGCCAGCGCGTTGGAAGATTGCAGCGGCAGGATCTCGCCGTGCAACCCGCCGATCAGGCTGGTGCTGCGGCCGCCCGCCTGTTGTTCCGCGCGCACGCGCACGCCCAGCTGCGGCGGCTGTTCGGTGACGAAGTTCACCGGCGCCCCGAAGCCGGACAGGATCTGCTGCCGCATGCGCTGCGCGGATTCGATCGGCCGCAGCTGCGTGGACAGGAACACCAGCTCCTGCGCCTGGGCCCGCGCGCGGGTGCCCGGCAGGGCGGCGGCGAGCAGGGCGCCCAGGCCCAGCGTGCCGGCGGCGCGGCGCGAAAGGGGGGCTGCTTCAGCGGTGTCGGTCATGGGTCACGGATCCTCCCTGTTGATGCGTCCGGGTAGCTTCGGCCGGGCACGGCGCGGCGGGCGCGACGCCCCTTCCGGGGGTGCCGGCCCGTCGGAGGACCGCGCCACCAGCTGCGCGGCCACGACCTCCGCCATGCCCTCCGGCGAGGCGCCGCGCAGCAGGGCCAGCAGCATCGCCACCATGCGCTCGGCCGTCTGGTCCACCATCGGCTCGAAGCTGGTCAGCGGCGGGTCAGTGAAGGTGCCGACGGACAGGTTGTCGTAGCCGATCACCGACACGTCCCGCCCGGCGCGCAGCCCCGCGGCGGCCACGGCGTGCAGCGCACCCACGGCGAGCCGGTCGGTGGCGCAGAGCACGGCGCTGGGTGCCCGCGGCTCGCGCAGCATCGCCGCCATCAGCCGGAAGCCGTTCTCCTCCGTGGCCTCCGCCTCGGCGCGCGGGCCGGGGGGCAGGCCGGCCTCGGCCAGCGCGGCGCGCCAGCCGCTCTCGCGGTGATGGGCGAAGCTGAAGGCGGAAGGCGCGTTGATCAGCCCGATGCGGCGGTGGCCCAGGCCGAGCAGGCGCCCGACGGCCTGGCGAAAGGCGGCGGCGCCGTCCACGTCCACCTGGGCGTGCGGCCGCGCTTCCTCCGTGCGGCCATGCACCACGAAGGGCACGCCGCGGTCGAGCAGCAGGCCCACGCGCGGGTCCTGCCGCCGGGTGCGGGCCAGCAGGAAACCGTCGACGCGGCGGTTCTCGGCCAGCTGGCGGTACAGGGCCAGTTCCTCCGCCCCCGGCCGCGCCGCGCCCACCAGCATGTCCAGCCCGGCAGCGGCCAGGCGCGGGCCGAGCGCGCCCAGCAGGCGCAGGAAGAAGGCGTCCTCCAGCTGGCCGGGGCCGGTGGGCAGGATCACGCCGATCGCGTCGCTGACGCCGGCGCGCAGCCGCCGGGCGGAAGCGTTGGCGCGGTAGCCGATGCGCTCGGCCTCCGCCTGCACGCGCCGCCGCGTGGCCTCGGCCACGTCGTCATGGCCGCCCAGGGCGCGCGACACGGTGGTCACGGACAGGCCCAGGGCTGCGGCGATGCGGGTGAGCGACATAGTGCGGCGGCGTTTCCTGCGCGCGCATGGTTCATCCGAAACGTTTCGGGCGTCAAGCCGCGTGGGCCGGAGTGATGGGCACGGGGCGGCCGGGGCCTGTCCCGCTGCGGCCGGGCGCACCGGGCGCGAAGCCGGACGTGATCCGGAGCCGCCGGCACAGCAGGCGGGGAAAGATCCGTGGCAATAACGGCGTGATCGGCGTCGCGGCGCGTGTGGCGTTCATCGCCCGTTAGTGGTTGGTCGGCGAGAAAAAGCGGCCGGCAAAGGCCGGCATCCATCCCCCCGGATCAACGGCCCCAAGAGGTGTGCCATGCCGACCTCCCCCCACGCCCCTTCCTCCGTCCGCACCACCCCCACCGTGCTGACCGCGGCGCTGCTCAGCGGCGGTCAGGGCGAAACGCTGGACCTGCGCACGGCCGATGGCGCGCTGCTGCGCCTGCCCCTGAGCCCCGACGCGCTGGCAGAGATCGCAGCCCTGGCCACCGCCGCCCTGCGCGACCGGCCGCACTGAGGCGACCGGCGGCCACCCTTGCTGGTTCCGGGCTGCGATCCGGTGCAGTGGGTGTTCCTGGGTGAACTGGCCTTGGCCAGGGGCGCTGCCCCTGGACCCCAGGGCAAAGGCGGAGCCTCTGCCCGAGCCGGGGAGTTACGAACTCCCCGGTGTCTCGCGTTGAGTGCCTCCGGCGGGGGCGGGGTGGCTGACGTTGGTCATCACGGACAGCGTTGTCCGGCCCGCCCCCGCCGGAGGCACTCATGAGGCACGAGGAGCCCCGGGCTCCTCGCGGGGTGTCCAGAGGAGCAGAGCCCCTCCGGCCCAAATCCACGGCGGAGAACAACCAGCCCCACCGGAACCGGGGTCCGTGACGCCCTCAGGGGTGCAGCACCGACCGGATGGCGAAGCCCACGGCGCCCAGGGCGGCGACGCTGCCGGCCCAGATCAACAGCAGCCAGCCCAGCCGGCGCAGCAGCCCGGGTGGCCGCGCCGGTTCAGTGGTAGCCGGCATCGGCCCGGACCTTGCCACGGAACAGCCAGTACACGTAGGCGGTGTAGCCCAGGATGATCGGCAGCAGCACGGCGGTGCCTGCCAGCAGGAAAAGCTGCGTGGAAGGCGGCGCGGCCGCGTCCCAGATCGAGATGGAGGGCGGCACGATCCAGGGCCACATACTGACCCCCAGCCCGGCATAGGACACCAGGAACAGCCCCAGCACCAGCACGAAGGGTTTGGCATCGGCCCAGAGACCGTGCTGGTCCGCCCGTTCCAGCGCCCGGAAGAAGCCCCAGGCCAGCACCAGCACCAGGATCGGCACGGGGGCGGCAAAGAGCATGTTGGGGAAGCTCAGCCAGCGCTCGCGGAAGGCGGGCTGCAGGAAGGGCATGCACAGGGACACGGCCAGGATGAACAGCAGCAACGCGATGCCCATGCTGCGCGCCTGGCTGCGCGCGCGGTCGTGCAGCGGCCCTTCGGTCTTCCACACCAGCCAGCAGGCGCCCAGCACGCCGTAGCCGGTCACCAGCGCCAGGCCGGTCAGCACGGAGAAGGGCGTGAGCCAGTCCCACCAGCCACCGGCATAGGCGCGGTCGCGCACCTCGATGCCCTGCACGAAGGCGCCCAGCGCGATGCCCTGGGTGAAGGCCGCGACGTAGGAGCCCCAGGAAAAGGCGCGGTCCCACCAGAGCTGCTGCACTTCGTTGGCGGCGCGGAAGCGCATCTCGAAGCTCACGCCGCGGAACACCAGCGCCAGCAGCATCAGCAGCAGGGGCATGTAGAGGGCCGGCAGGATGGTGGCGTAGGCCAGGGGAAACACCGGGAACAGCCCGACGCCTCCCAGCACCAGCCAGGTCTCGTTGCCGTCCCAGACGGGGGCCACGGAGTTCACCGCGACGTCGCGGTCCTCCTTGTGCGGCAGCACCGGGAACAGGATGCCGATGCCGAGGTCGAAGCCGTCCAGGCAGACGTAGATGAACACCGCCGTGGCAATCAGCACGGCCCAGATAAAGGCGAGCGTGTTGGCGTCGAGCATGGCGCTGGTCACTCCGCCGGCTGGGCTTGCGGCCGGGGGTCGGGCCCGGTCTGGGTGGAGGGGGCCGGCGTGGTGCCGGCGGTGCGGATCGGCTTGTTCTGCGGCGGGCCGGATTCTTGCGGCTGTGGGGTCTGTGAGAACAGGCGGAACAGGAACCAGATGCCCGCCCCGAACACCACGAAGTAGACCACCGCGAAGGCCGCCAGGGAGGCCGCCACCGCTGGGGCGGCGATCGGCGACATGCTGTCGGCGGTGCGCACCAGACCGTAGACGGTGAAGGGCTGGCGCCCGGCCTCCGTCACGATCCAGCCGGCGGTCACCGCGATCAAGCCGGCCGGTCCCATCGCCACCGCGCCGCGCAGCAGCCAGGGCGTGGTGTAGAGCCGGCCGCGCACACGTTGCAGCAGGCTCAGCGCCCCCAGCCCGATCATCAGCATTCCCAATCCCACCATGACGCGGAAGGCAAAGAACACCAGCGGGATGTTGGTGGGCCAGTGGTCGCGCGGCAGGTCCTTCAGCCCCCGCACCTCGCCGTTCCAGCTATGGGTCAGGTAGAGGCTGGCGAGGTTGGGGATCTCCACTGCCAGCCGCGTGCGCTCCTCCTCGGCCGAGGGGATGCCGAACAGCACGGTGGGGGTGCCGCGCTGGGTCTCGAAATGCCCCTCCATCGCCGCCACCTTGGCCGGCTGGTGCTCATAGGTGTTGCCGCCGTGCAGGTCGCCCAGCACCAGCTGCAGCGGCGCCACCACGGTCAGCATCCACATCGCCATGGAGAACATCACCCGCGCCCGGTCATTGGCCATGCGCAGCGGGCCATTGGCGTCGCGCACGGTTGCCGAGCGGCGCTCACGCAGCACGTGGAAGGCGCCCACCGCGCCCACGATCAGCGCGGTGGTGAGGTAGGCGCCGGTGACGGTGTGCATGTAGCGGAACGGGAAGGAGGGATTGAAGATCACCTCCCACCAGTTCTCCACCACGAAGCGGCCCTCGGGGGTGATGGCGTGGCCGCGCGGGGTTTGCATCCAGGAATTGGCCGACAGGATCCAGAAGGTGGAGATCAGCGTTCCCGTGGCCACCAGGCAGGTGGCCAGGAAATGCAGCCCCTTGCCCACCCGCCCCATGCCGAACAGCATCACGCCCAGGAAGCCGGCTTCCAGGAAGAAGGCGGTCAGCACCTCGTAGCCCAGCAGCGGGCCGATCACCGCGCCGACCTTGTCGGAGAACACCGCCCAGTTGGTGCCGAACTGGTAGGACATCACGATGCCTGACACGACGCCCATGGCGAAGGCGATGGCGAAGATCTTCAGCCAGTAGCGGAACACGTCCAGGTAGACGGGTTTGCCCGTCCACAGCCACAGCCCTTCCAGCACCGCCAGGTAGGAGGCGAGGCCGATGGTGAAGGCGGGAAACAGGAAGTGCCAGACCACCACGAAGGCGAACTGGAAGCGCGCGAGGTCCAGCGCGCTGGGCAGGAGGGCGTCAAGCATGGGCGGCGTTCCCGTGGGATCGGTCGAACCGCGGCCCGGGCGGGCGCGGCGTGAGGGGGCAGCGAAGTGCCGGGCGGGCGCGGGGCAAGGGGTGCCGTGGGCTGTGCAACGCGGGGTCCAGGCGGGCGGCGGGCAGCAGATGCGACCGGGTCGCGGGCGCAGGGCACCCTGGGCGGGACACCGGGCGCGGGCGGGCGCGCGATGCGGGGCGTGGTGGCGTCATCGCCCGCTGGCCGGGGCAGGGGAGCCGCGGCGGCCGCGGCCGATGGCGACCACCTTGTCCTTGACCTCCAGCAGCCGGGTGACGCGCGCGCCCAGCGCCAGCAGGGCGGCCAGGCGCTCGGTTTCCAGGCGGCGGACATCCTCGTACCAGGTGGTCAGCTGCTCGATCAGGCCGTGCATCTCGGCCATCCGGGCCTGCGCGTGGCGCTCGGCCTCGCTGGCGGGCTGCTGCATCAGCAACTCCCGCAGCACGGACAGGGTGGGGTCCACCTCACGTTTCTTCCGCTCCTCCGCCAGCGTGCGCAGGATCTGCCACACGTCGTCGGGGGTGGTGAAGAAATCCCGCCGGTCGCCGGGGATGTGCTTCAGCAGCACGAGGTTCCAGGCCTGTAGCTCGCGCAGCCCCATGGACACGTTGGAGCGTGACACGCCCAGCGCTTCCACGATGCCGTCGGCCGAAAGGGGTTCGGGCGAGACGTACAGCAGGGCGTAGATCTGCCCCACCGTGCGGTTGATGCCCCAGCGGCTGCCCATCTCGCCGAAGTGGAGCACGAAGGACTGGACCAGAGGCGGGAGGTTCACGGGATCGGCCTACTGTAATTTCAGAAATTACTGAAAATACGATAGGCGCCGGTGGTTGCCCTGGCAAGCTGTTTCGTGCCGCCTACGCAGCATCCCGTCTGCCTTACGGTCGCCTGGGCCATGGCCCAGCACCCGCGGCGCGGTCGGAGGCGCGTCGGCCTGGGGTGCTCCATGGCGGCAAGGGCAACGGTCTTGCACCGGAGATGGAACGGTGGCGAGAGATATCGCCCATAGGACAGCGCCAGCTGCCAAGCCTGTGCCACGGCGCTGGGAGTAGCCTGCCACCGGATGGCGTCACCGCGGCTGATGGGACTGGAAGCGCTGGCGATGACCCAGGCGTTGCGCGAGGGCTGCGTGCTGGCGCTGTCGGTGCATGCCTCCCTGGTGGTGCCGGCCTCCGCGCCGGAGAGGGCGGCTACGGCGATCAGGGCCGGCTACGTCACGCCTTGCGGCGTATGCCCCAATGTGAAGGCGGAGCGGCAGGCGCAGAAGGCGCCCTCAGTCCAGGTGCAGCCCGATCGCGACCTCGCCTTGGACCCGGTCTGAGCGACGCCCTGCCCAGTGATCATGGAGGGAACCCGTCTTCTCCCTCCCCGCTGTCACATTGAGCCGCCGGCCAACTCTATTCGGCTTTGATGTTCTTCTCGCGCACGATGCGGGTCCAGGACGCGATCTCCGCATCGACGGAGTGCCGGAAATCATCCGGGGTACTGCTGGCAGGGGTTCCCCCGCTCTCCTCGATGCGGCGGCGCAGATCAGGATCGCCCAGCGCGGCCGCGATCGTGGTCTGCATGGAAGCCACGATGTCGGGCGGCGTACCCTGCGGCGCCATCATCCCGAACCAGTTCGTGCTGGTGAAATCGATGCCCTGTTCCCGCGCGCTCGGCACGTCGGCGGCGGCGGGAACGCGCGGGCCTTGGGTCGCCACGGCGATGGCCCGCAGCGTGCCGCTGCGCATCTGGCCGAGAATGGTGGGGATCGCGGCGATGACGAGGTGGATCTGGCCGGCCATGAGGTCCGTCGCGGCCTGCGCCAGTCCACGATAGGACACGTGGTTCAGGCGAATGCCGGCCACGTCCTGTAGCAGCTCGGCCTGCAGGTGCGGTATCGCGCCCACGCCGTTGGAGCCGTAGAAGAGCTGCCCGGGCCGGTCCTTCGCGTAAGCGACGAACTCCCTCAGGTCACGCACCGGGAGCGATGGGTTCACCATCAGGATCGGTGCGTATTCCGCCAGCATCGTCACTGGCGCCAGTTCCGCACGGGGATCGAAGCCCAGGTCGCGGCCCAGTGCCACGGCGAGGGGCAGCGAGTTGTCGCACATGGTCACGGTGGTGCCGTCCGGGACCGCCCGGGCACCGGCCTGCCAGCCCACCGCTTGGCCGCCCCCGGTGCGGTTCTCCACCGCGAAGCTCTGCCCGGTCATCTCCTGCAAGCGGGCGCCGACGCTACGAGCCAGGAAATCGGATGTTCCGCCGGCCGCGAGGGGCACGATCACGCGTACCGGCCGGTTCGACGGCCAAGTGACGTGCCCGGCCGGCTGCCGCCCCTGAGACGCAGCCCGGTTCGCGAGGAAGGGTAGTGCGAGCGTACCAGTCAGGGCGGCGCGTCGGCTCAGCGAGACTCGCCCCGGAAGCTCGCGTGGAAGCTGCGGCCCCGCTGTGGATACCGCTCGTCCCTCTCCTGCCAGCTCCTGCGACATGATTCTCCCCTCCCCTGATGTCGTTCTTGAAGTTCTGTCTACCGCACCATTACCTCCGGGTTCCGGCAGATGAGTGGCGCTTCGCCACGTAGGATGCGGACCGCATTCTCCAGGAGTGCCGGACGGAAGGACTCCGCGGACTCCCGCGTGTGGCCGATCAGGTGCGGTGTGAGAATGACATTGTCCAGGGCGCGCAGCGGGCTGTCTGCCGGTGGCGGCTCTACCTCGAAGCTATCGAGAGCCGCGCCGGCGATCCGGCGTTCGCGCAACACCTGAACCAGGGCCGCCTCTTCAATCGCCTCCCCCCGTGCGGTGTTCACGAGCACGGCCGAGGGTTTCATGAGGCCGAGCCTCGCCCCGTTCAGCAATCCCCGGCTGGCGGGATTGATGCTCACCAGCACGACCACGACATCACTGCGCCGCAGGAGGTCCTCAAGGCTTGTGAAGCTTACCCCTTCGGACACGCTGCCGGGCTCCCTGCTGGGCGAGTGGGCGAGCAGTTCCACGTCAAAGGCCGTGAGCCGGGCGGCAACTGCGCGGGCGATCCGCCCATACCCGATGAGTCCGACCGTCTTGCCGGCGAGCTGGCGGCCAAGAAGTGGCTGCGGGCGCGGCAGACGGTCGCGCAGTACACGGGTCACCCCTGCCAGATCGTAGAGCAGCGCCAGGATGAGCAGGATGGTCGCTTCGGCCATCCCGGTCCAGTTCTCCTCCGTCGCCCCGTGGCCGACAGGCAGGCCGAGCTCGGTCGCAGCCGTCAGGTCGAGAGATTCAACGCCGATGGTGGGAAAGCAGATGCCCTTCAGCCGGGGAGCCGCGAGGAGGGTTTCGCGCGTGCAGAGGTGGCGGATCGTCGGAACGATCAGGTCGGAGCGCGCCAGCTGCTGCCCGATCCACGCAGGATCCAGCAGAAGCTTCTCGCCGGGCGGGGCGGCCGGAACCCGGAATATCTCGACACCACGCGCTTCCAGCGTCGTGGCGAGTTCGTCCAGCAGATCGGCATGGGTGGTGTCCCGGCAGATGAGCGCCGCGGTGCCGGCCAGCAGAAGGTCCGCGCCCATCGCCTAAGCCGCCTCGGTGCGTGGGGCGGCTATCTGCTGGGAACCGGTGGCACCTCGGGAGACGCCACGAAGGATGTCGACGATGGCAAGCGCGTCGTCGGGGGCATGGTCAGCGCGCCAGGCGACATGGCCGTCCGGGCGCACGAGCACCAGCGCTCTCTCGTAGAGGGCGGCGATCCCCGCGTCACGGATCTCGACCAGTTGCAACGGCAGCCCGCGTCCGGCTGCGGCCCGGAGCAAGGGTTCGGGGTCGGCCTCCTCGGCGAAGCGGAGCAGCACGAAGCCGCGCCCGAAGAGGTCCAGGGTGGAGCGGCCATCCGCCAGCCAGGCATGCGGAGCCCGGTGGCCGGGTCGGGATGTCGGGACGTACGCGATGCGCGTATCGGGCGGCGCCGGCGTGCCGTCCGGGACGCAGATGGGGGAGTCCTCGTACCGGTAACCCAGAACGACGCCGATGTTCTCCCACTCCGTGCGGGTCGCCTCCAGCATGTGCTGGCCGACACGCTCCCGTACGGCCTCGCCTTCCGACCCCTGGTCCAGGATGCGCTCGCAGTCGACGGCCGAGCGCAGTGCGAAATAGTTCTCGGTTGAGGCATTGGCGTTACGCCAGGCCACAGGCCGGCGCTCGGCCGCATAGCTGTCGAGCAGGTCGGGCCCCGCCCAGCCCCGCAGCACGGCTTCCAGCTTCCAGCTCAGGTCAACGGCGTCCCCCAGCCCGGTGTTGAAGCCGAAGCCGCCCGTGGGTGACATGGTGTGGGCGGAGTCGCCGGCCAGGAAGACCCGTCCCTGGCGGTAGCGTTGCGCGACGAGGCGGCTGCGCCGCCAGAGCTGAACGTCGATGATCTGGAACGCGATGCTGTCGTCGCCCATGCAGCGGCGCACCCAGGCGGCAGCGTCGAACTGCTCGAGGTCGACCCGATCCCGCGAGCCGAGGATGGTCAAGCGCCACAAGTCATCGCCGTTCACGGTGGTGAGGTTGCCCCAGGTGCCCTCCGGGCCAACGAAGATGAAGCGCTCCCCCTGCCCTTTGCCAGCCCGCGCGACCAGGCCCGGGCATCGCAGGAACACGGCGACGGAGTAGTCCAGCGCCGGGTCACCCTCCATCTCGATCCCCAATTGCCGCCGGATCGGGCTGCCGGCGCCGTCGCAGGCGATCATATACTGGGCGGTGACCTCGAGCGTTTCGCCGCTCGCATGGTCCCGTGCTCGCGCGACCACGGCCTCGGGCCCCTGCTCGAAGGACAGCATCTCGCAGCATTGTCGGAAGTCAGCGGTGCCGGCTTCCCGCACGGCAGCTGCCAGGATCGGGTCGAAGAAGAGCTGCGGCGACCGGTGCTTCTTCTCCGGTGTTTGCGGCGGTGTGGCTTCGTCGCGAATGCCAGGGTAGGGGATCGTGGCGAGGAGCGGACCTGTCATCGAAGTGCAGAACATCATGCTCAACGCGTAATCCGTCGGGAAAGCGCTGTTGCGGATGCGCTCCGCGATGCCTAGCCGACGACAGATCTCCATGGTGCGATAGGTCAGGGCGGCCGTTTTGGGGTGGTGGATGGTTCCGTCCGTACGCTCCAGCAGCGTGCAGGGGATCTGACGCCAGGATAGTTCGAGCGCCATGCACAGCCCGACCGGGCCGCCGCCGATGATGAGGACAGGGGTTTCGAGGGTGTGCATGTCAGGTCAGTCCTGAAGTTCGATCCGTGCTGCCCTGGCGACGACAGTCCATTTGCGCACTTCCTCGCCGATGAAGGCGCTGAACTCGGTCGAGGAGAGCGGTGCCACATCGGCCCCGACTCCGACGAAGACCTGTCGGATAGCAGGGTCGTGTAGCAGTAAGAGGCTCGCCTCCATCAGCTTGCTCCTGATGGGCTCCGGTAGGCCAGCCGGGCCGAGAAGGCCGAACCAGCTCTCCACCGCGATGTCGGCCATGCCGAGTTCGGCCGTCGTCGGAACATCCGGAGTGAGGGGATGCCGGCTGCGTCCAGTCTGCGCCAGCATGCGGACTTGGCCGCCCTGGGCATTGCTCGTCATCAGTTGCGGACTACCCGCGAAGAGTTGGAGTTGGCCGCCGAGGAGATCGGCAACGGCAGGTCCGCCACCGCGGTAGGGAACATGGGTCATCCGCACGCCGGTGCGGCTGCACAGCAGTTCGACGGCGAGTTGCGAGATGCTTCCGACGCCGGGACTGCCGAACTTGATCGCGTCAGGGCTGGAGCGGGCATAGCTGACCAGTTCCCCGAGGCTGTGCACGGGGACCTGGGCATTGACGCAGAACACGAATGGCGACGTGGCTGCCAGGGCGATGGGGGAGAAGTCGCGCACGGGGTCGTAAGGCATGTCGCGCTTCAGGGCAGGCAGGATGGCGAGGCCGTCCGCCGGACCGATGAGGAGGGTGTAGCCGTCGGGCGCGGCACGTGCGGCTGCGACACACCCAACCAATGAGCCGCCACCGGCCCGGTTCTCGACCACGAAGGGTTGCCCCACCCGTTCCGATAGCGCTTGGCAGAGCGTTCTGCCTATCAGGTCCGTCCCTCCGCCAGGAGCAAAGGGCACGATGACCCGGACTGCTCGGGCCGGGTAAGCCTGCGCGAAGGCCGGTAGTGGCAGCAGGGCGGCGAGCCCTGTCTGAACCGCGCCTCTCCGGGTGAGTGCCATGTTTCCCCCATTCCTCCGCTCCTCAGCCACTGGCGGGAGCAGTTCTCTTGAGGCGCAAGTTATTGACCGAAATAGATAAGTCCAATAGCAATTTTGTCACGTTCCCATAAACGGTAGCTTATGGATTCCAAGCGAATGGCGCATCTCGCTGGTGCTCAGCGGCATTTTCCTCAGCTCACGCTGCAGAAGCTCGAGGTGTTCTGCCGAGTGGTCGAACTCGGGAGTGTGACCAGGGCAGCTGAGGAGATGGGTGTTGCCCAGCCCGCTGTGACTGCGCACCTGCGCGACTTGGAGGAGAAGCTCGGCGTTCAGATCGTGCAGCGTGTTGGCCGGCATCTGGTCCTGACTGAGGCAGGGAGCCGCTTTCACCGCTGGTCAAGCGAGATCCTCACGCGCACTCTCGAAATGTCTCGCGAGCTCAGCAGCCTAAATGACGGTGCAGCCGGCGAGGCGGTGATCGCCGCTTCCATGACGGTCGGCACCTATGCGCTCACAGAGATCCTCGTCGAGTACCAGCGCGAGCACCCGAACACCTGTGTTAGCACCCTGATCGCAAACACGAGACTTGCCACCGAGGCGGCCCGCACTGGGGAATGCGACTTCGCCGTGCTGCTCCTGGACACCAGACAGGACCTGAAAGGCCTGGAGCTGGAGCCGCTATGGGAGGAGCAGCTCGTCCTGGTGGCTACAGGTAGCGATAACCGTATCGGAGTGGATGCTACAGCCTCGGATCTGTCGCGGCTGCCTTTCGTGACCACGCCGCGGGTGCTGGTACGGCGAAACCTGGAGGACCAGGCGCTTTATGCCCGCGGCATCGTGAACCGTCGGGTCGTGCTCGAACTCGGTCATCCCGAAGCAATCAAGCGCGCGGTACTGGCGGGAGCGGGTGTGGCCTTCGTTGAGGAAACAGCGGTTCGCGAGGAGGTGGGCCGCGGCGAGCTCCGGATACTGCGCACGCCGGGATTCGAACTGCGGATGCCGCTCGTTCTCGCCCATCGGCGGGGGAAGGTCATGACCGAGATGCAACTCGGCTTGATGATGTTCATCAAGCGTTGGCGTCGTCCGCCTCCTCAGCAGCCTTGATCGAATAGCTCCGTCAGGATGGGTGCGGCACCCCATCAGCGGATTGCTGTCGTCGCGCTTGAGGCCGCCCGTCTTGGGATCGGTCTCCAGCAGCCGGTGGATGGTGCGGTCCCCCAGCCCCGTGCCGTCCGACAGGCGCTTGGCGGCTCGCCCGGTGGGCGCACCCAGCGCCACCTCGACCCCCTTGGCGCGCAGCACCTGCAGCACCGAGTTGACCAGGGTGGTCTTGCCCACCCTCGGCCCGCCGGTGATCACCAGCACCTTGCTGCCCAGGGTGACCGAAGTCGCGCCATGAGGCTGGCTGCCGGGTAAACAGAATCTCCGCTCGGGGATCGATTGTTCCTCGGAGCGTGGGTGAGAAGGGGCACGGGTGAGCGATGCGCCCGAGGAGGACGCCTATGCTGAGGTGGATCATGGCCTCGGAAACGTTGAGGCGAGGCTCGTAGTCGCGCCTGCGGCGGCACCCTTATGGTCTGGCTGTCTGGCACGCCTGCGGTCGGACATGCTGCCCGTCCGACCTGCGCCCGATGCTCCTTTCTCCACCTCCGGCCCATCTGGGCAGGAACCCGCCCGACGCCGCCTCGACCAGATCATTCCGGAACAGGTTTTAAGCAGCAGCCCCCGCTTCATTAGCAGAATATTAAGTTCCTTTCCGCACTCTGATCGCTTTCAGGAGCGACAGGTGACGCTGGTATCCGGCCCGAATGGTTATGCCTCCATCAATGGCTGGACCATGCTGACAAACGCGTGGAATTCAGGCGATCTGGTCTTCGGCGAGGACTACAGGCTCAGTGGCAGCTTCGACGGAACCAGTCTCGCGAATTCCGCACATTTCGAATGGAGCTTTCCCGAAAACGCAAAGCCTTGGCCCGTGGTTCGGGCCTATCCAGACATTGGATTCGGTGCTTCGCCTTGGGGGCGGGGAGAGTCGGATCCCTCGCACGTGTTCCCAATCCAGGTGCGCGACCTGAAAACAATGACGATGGACTACAGTGTCCAGTATGGCGGGGATGTCGGAGGCTATAATGTCGCCTACGACATATGGTTCACCACCAAGCCGAACGGTGGTGTGCCGGATATCAAGAATGAGCTGATGATCTGGCTTCACAAGGGCGATCTTACCGCCTTCGGGCAGCATATCGGCGATTACGCGGCTCAGAATTTTTCCGGAGCCATCTACAACAACGGAAGCTACACGGCCATCGTTCCGGACACCGATTTCACGGAGGGTGTCCTGGATCTCAGCGGCATCATCCGCAAGCTGCAGGAATTGCACATCATATCTGACGACGAATACCTGACGTCCGTCCAGTTGGGGGCGGAAGTGGTCGAAGGTGCTGGCTCGCTGAGCATCAGGAGAATGAGTCTGGGCATCGTTGACCAGAGGGCAGACGGGCTCGTGGCGACGAGAGTGACAGGCGCAGGATCGGCCGAGGCGGGGAGCCTGTCGTATACGATCGGCGTCGTTCCCCTGTTGGACAGCTCTGGCGCTTCCATAGGTTTCCGGGATACCTCGATCACGGAATCCGGCGATGTGGCGGTTCACTGGTATGACGGTTCGTCGAACTTTGTCGGAATGGATGACCTGAGCATCGGTCTGGACGGAAAGGTATTCGTCAGACACTTTGACGGTTCCCGGATATTCTCGGGCGCGGCGATCATCGAGGAGAACGACGATGCTTCCCTCGTGGTGAGGGAGTTCGACGCGAAGTCGAATTTCCTGGCCACGAAAACCATCGAAGGTGATGGCGCGCGGGGTATTGCCCTCGAGGAAATCGTCGACTCACAGCTGCATTTCCCGGACTCTCAGGATGTCGTCCCCCCTCCCGTGGGTGTTATCGGGATCGGCGACATGGAGGTGCAAGCCCTTGCCCGGCGCGACAGTTCCTTTCAGATCCAACTGGATGGCACGGTGGTTCTGACCCATGGCTCCGAGAGCGCCTTGCTCAACGGTGGCGAAACACTGGTCTTCGCCGACGGGCGAATGGTGTTCGACGCTGCCGACCCGGCGGCGCAGGTGGTGCGGCTGTACAACGCTGCCCTGGCGCGCGGCCCGGAACAGGCGGGCCTGAACTACTACATAGATGCCCTGCAGCACGGCCGCCCGCTGGCGGAGATCGCCGCCGGCTTCAATGGCAGCCCCGAGTTCCAGGCCCGCTACGGCAGCAACCTGTCGCTCGACGCCTATCTCGGCCAACTCTACCAGAACGTCCTCGGCCGCGGGGCCAGCGAGGCCGAACTGCAATACTACCGGGACCGCGCTGCGGCCGGCGACAGCCGCGAGACGTTGTTGGTCGCCTTCTCGGAAAGCGAGGAGAATCAAGCACGCACGGCCGAGCTGGTGAAAGCCGGTATTTGGGACGTGTCAGAAACCGCTGCCCAGGTGGCCCGCCTTTACGACACCATGTTCGGCCGTCTACCCGACCTGGCCGGGCTGCGCTTCTACAAGGACCAGCTCGACGCCGGCACGGCGACCCTCCAGGGCGTCGTGCAGAGCTTCACCGGCAGCCCGGAATTCCAGGCCCTCTACGGCACCAACCCAGGCAGCACCGAGTTCGTGCAGCTGCTTTACCGCAACGCCCTGGACCGCAGCGCCAGCCCGGACGAGATCAGCCACTACGTCCCCAAGCTCGCCGGCGACGCGCTGAGCCGGGCCGACGCGGTGATCGGTTTCTCCGAGAGCCCGGAGCACCAGGCGCTCACGGCACCCGACATCATCAGCGAGAGCCATTTCGGCATCGCCTTCGTATAGTCTCGAGACTCTCCCGGCAGCGGGACCGATCTCGTGCGCGGTTGAACGAACAGGCGCTGCTCCGCGTTCATGCGGGGTCGAAGGGCAGCCGATGTCGCGGCCAGCATCATGGGTGACGTCGGGAATTTGGCCGACTCGCCCCGCAGCGGACGCTTAGGCGGCATGATCCTGACTAGTCCTCGCGGCGCGCTTCGAGTGGAAGCGCGGAGCTTGTCTGAGCAGGTCCAGAGGTATGACGAGGTCGTGGGCTAGGTCGCGCACCGGGCGCGGGATGCCGCCGCTTCACCGCGGGCGATGAGGGCGACGGGCCCCATCCCGAGCCGGCCGCCT
Organism: Roseomonas sp. BN140053; assembly: GCF_047690175.1. Taxonomy (NCBI): domain Bacteria; kingdom Pseudomonadati; phylum Pseudomonadota; class Alphaproteobacteria; order Acetobacterales; family Roseomonadaceae; genus Roseomonas; species Roseomonas sp. BN140053. Next base: position 48,362 of record NZ_JBLLEB010000025.1, read on the forward strand.
CCGTTCCCGGCCGGCTGGAGGAGGCGATGACGGCTCTGGAAAGGCGGATGCGCGGGGAGACCCTGGCCGAGACCGGTGGCAACCAGCCGGAGTCGGCATGATGCCTGGGCATCTCACGGCTGGAGGTCCAGCAGGCGTCAGCTACTGCCCGGGCCCGCAGCGATGTTGTAGAGCCACGGATTGGACAGCAGCATGCCCCTGGCCGTTTCGCCGGCGTATTTTTCGCTGCCTTCTGCCAGGGCGAGGTTGATCTTCACGCCGAAGCCGGTCGTGGCCGTGTCCGTCGTGAACTTGAAGCCGCAGCGCAGCTTGCCGCCCCCGAGCACCGCGATGAAAGGCACGCAGTTGGACCAGGCGCCATTGGCGATGGAGAAGCCGATGGTGCCAGCATCGAGGTTGAACCATGCCGTTGCCTGGCTGCCGAAGCTGCTGTCGTAGATCGAGAGGTGCAGCCAGCTGCGGCCCAGGCTCGCCACCGCCTCGACCCAGGCGTTGAAAGTCTTGACCCCCGCCGCACGCGTGATGCCGCCACGGTACAGGTTGTGCTGGGCGTCGGCCGTCGTTTCCAGGACCGTGGTCGCGTTGGGGGCGGTCAGGGCTTCTTTGGTCCAGCTGGCATCGGCGAAGGACTGCTGGGTAATAAGGTTCGCCTGGGCAGGAGTGCCGGTGATGACCTTGATGTTGAACTTCTTCTGCTGCGTGCGGCCGAGCGTGTCCGTGGTCTTCAGGGTAAGATCGTGATTGTCCTTGGTGGTAGCGGGCACCACCTGCGACAGTACGAGGTTGCTCCCCGACACGGCAAACATTGCGTCCGGGTCGGCCACCTCCGTCACTACGTTGCCGCCGCTGAGGCCGGTGTTCTCGGTGGTGATGGCCGCGACCACGCCGCCGACCGCGAGATTGTCGAGGTAGGAGGTGGCGGACAGGCGCAGCCCCTTCGGGCCGGGCTTCTGGTAGACCCGCACGGACTTGATCAGCAGGTCCATGATGTCGGGCGTCGTGCCGTCGGGGCGAGGCACCCAGCCTTGGAGGTTGGAGCCTACTTGCATACTCAGCAGCATGTAGTGCAGGGCATCGACCTCGGGAAACTCGGCCGCGTCCCGGGAGGACACCAGCATGTCGTCTAGGTAGAACTTCACCGCGCTGTCGCTGAAGTCCACGGCGAACTTGTGGAAGCCCTGCGTCAGGTCCGCGCCGGCGTTCACCGGAACAGGGTGCTGCGCGCGGGCGTTCGGGTTGCCGGTATGGAAATTGGCCTGATAGGAGGTGACAGGCTGCACGCCGCCGACATGCTCCATCAGGTCGAGTTCGGGCGGGTGCCTGTCGTTCGTGGGAAAAGTCCAGATTGCCGGCCAGGAGCCCTTACCGCTGGTGTACCGGGCAACCACCTCGATATAGGCGTGGCGGGTGGCGAAGCGGTACTTCGTGTTCAGGACGCCGGATACGTAGGCGTAAGGCTGGCCGGTGATGGGATCGTTCGGGATCTCATCCGCCCGGAAGCCGAGCATGGCGGTACGCTGGGCGCGGATGCGCAGGTTGCCGTCCACGATGGCGAAGGGGCTGTGGCCGTTGCTCCAGGGATATTCTGGATCGGCCAGCCAGCAGGCCATCCCGGACCCGGACATGTCCGTGCCCTTGGCCAGGTTCGGCGTACCGTCCGTGGTGTCCATGCGGGGCTGCCAGATGCGCGACGGGTTTGCGGCCGCGTCGGCCGCGTAACCGGCGGCGGCAGGCCCACCGGTCAGCAGGGCGAGGCCGTCGCGGGAAGGGACGTAGTCGAAGGCGAGTGTCACGCCGGGGGTGCTCGCGAGAGCGAGGGGCATGTTCAGCGCCGTGGCCGCCGCGTCGCGCGCGGCCTGGTCGGTGCCGTTCGCAAGGAGCACGGCCGGAAAGCGCTTGGTGACGCCGCCCTGTATCCCCGCAAACTCTGCGCCCGCCAGCGTGGTCGCGGCAGGAAGTTCGCTAATCCTTACATCGGGCATGCAGGTCTCCGAGGCATGGGAATGGCGTCGACGTCCTGTCGACAAGGCAGTCGCGGTGCGGGCGGCAGGGATGGGACGCGGGCGCGCGACGGCGCTGGCCGCGGAAGGTCCGGGCAGACGGCGCAGCTATCCCGGTTTCCACCTCTTTTTAGGAAACAAATCCTTGAATGTCAAGCTCGCGATCGCGGGCGTCGAGAAGCTGCGCCGGCATCGTCCGGGCGCGGAGGGGAACTGCTGTCCGCGATGGTGGATGCTTCCCAAGGCCGGGGCCATGCGGCGGCTCGCCACACGGAGCCTCAGACGGTCAGGGCCGAGGGGGCAGGCGCACGGCATGATCCGAGACCCAGCCATCCCCACCATGTCGAGACCCCGTCGGGCTCGGTTCTGCCAATCCCAACGACGGGGCAGCACGTCGTCGGTGGCTGCAGCCGGAAAAGCAAGGGGTCGAGCACCACGGCAGCGAAGCCGGCCGTGCGGAGGACGTGGGTCTCCCGACCCCTGGGCGTTATTGGACGACATCCTGAATGGGGCAAGGCCGCAGTCGGAGGCCGTGGAACCCTGGCGCCGCGATCGGTCCATCCCGGGGCGACAGGTTTGCCGCCTCGGCCTGGGGAGAACCAGGGCTCTGGGTCACGGCAGCGGAGGTCAGGTCGGGAACATGGGTCGAATGTTCTCGGGGATTGGCTTGCTCCGGTGCTCGACGGTCGAGGCCGAAGTACTATGTGACAGTTGACCGGCAAGAGAAGTCAGCAACCGCCCCCATCGTCGCCCACAACTCGACATCGCGCCCGACCGGGTCGCGCGCGATGTGCCATGGGAAGCAGCGAGAGGCGCGATGCCAGACGCATCGAACCAATCTCGGATCGGGCAGAGCGATGTGTCGCAGGACGCTTGCCGGAAGTGCGTGTTTCTGCGGACGCATATTCTAGCAGAAGTAGAAAAGAGGCAATCACCCGAGGGCAACCTGAGCGTCCCGGATCAGGCTGGTTGCCTTCTGGCCTCGCCCTCGGCGGCATGCGTGAACAACTGCGAAGGACGCGGAGGAGCCGGGTGACCTGTGTCTCGGGTTGCACCGCGAAGCTTGAACACGTTCAGCGAACTAGGCCGCCAGGCGAGCGCAGGGATCAACATCCGCAACACGCGCCGCAGGCCGTCGCTCGTGCCCCATGCGTGAGCGAAAAGACTGATCTGCAAATCTCCCCTCCCGCGATGTATCCAACCGGAAACCATCCGACAATAGTTTAAAACCAATTTCATTGCAACTTGAGGTAGATATTTCGAGTGAGTTTCTTGTCTTATTTTTGGTTTTTCAACCGAGATTCCTGTGGATTTCTTGGGTGCAACGCAATACACGTGGCCACATTGAGGGCCGCCGGGCCCCTGTGAACCAGAATTAAACTGGAAAGGCCGAGCAATGCATTCTCCGCGGAATGCGTTTCTTCCGTACTCGCGTCAGGTACAGACGAACGGCGAAGTGTATTTCTCGGAGAGTGAGCGCGCGGGGCGGGCCATTCGGTCAGGCCATTTCCCCGCCAAGCGAGTTTTTGATTTCGTCATCGCCCTCTGCGCGCTGGCACTTTTGGCACCTCTGATGGTGCTGGTCATGACCGCCATATTCATTGATTCACCTGGGTCGATCTTTTTTTCCCAACTTCGGTTCGGCCAGAACGGGCGTCTTTTCCGGATCTGGAAATTCCGTACGATGCACGTTGCCGTTTCGGACGCGAGCGGGGGGCAGCGCACGCTGGCGTGGGACCCTCGCGTGACTAGGATCGGGCGCTTCCTGCGGCGCACGAGCATCGACGAACTTCCCCAACTGCTCAATGTGCTGCTCGGACACATGTCCCTCGTGGGGCCGCGCCCGCACACGCCGCACATGCGGGTGGAGGGAGTCCATTACCACGAGGCCGTGCCGAATTATCACCTGCGGCATCTGGTCAGGCCGGGCCTCACCGGGTGGGCCCAGGTGAATGGGTCGAGGGGCGAGGTCGATACCATGGCGAAGGCCCATCGCCGCGTTGACCTCGATCTCTGGTACGTCGAGAACCGTTCGGCTTATCTGGATCTGAGGATCGTCCTGCGCACCGCTGTTGGCGGCTTTCTCTCGCTGCGAGCAGACTAAAGTTGCCGTGTTCGTGGCCTGGAGCCGGGCGCGTTCTGCGGGGCGCCATGGAAAAAACAGGGTCCGGGACATGAATCAGGCCGAGATCCAGGCTCCTGAAACCGCTGAACGCGCGCGAGCGGAGAGTTGCGATGCCGACCGGATGGTGGAGTGCGGAAGCATCTTCTCCATTTCTGACCGGCGCATCGTCAACGGTGTTTCCGTGGAGGTGACCAGCCGGCAAGCCGCAGTGGCCCATATCTTGTCGGCGATGCGAGCGCGCTCCTGTGAAGTGTTTGCGTTCTGTAACATGCACGGTTGCAATCTCGCGCGGCGTTCTCCCGCCTTCGCTTCGGCGCTCGGCAGGGCCACGGTATTCAATGACGGCATCGGCATGGATATCGCGAGCCGAATCTTGTTCGGTCGCCCCTTTCCCGAGAATATCAATGGTACGGATCTGACGCCCGAGTTGTTGGCCGGCCTCGAAAGGCCGACCGCCGTATTCCTGCTCGGCAGCCCTCCCGGTGTGGCGGAACGGGCAGCGCGCGCCCTGGAAAGCCGCTTCCCGCAGGTCCGGGTCGTGGGTTGCCAGCACGGTTTCTTCCCGCCCTCCGAGGATGGGGAAATGGCCGATCGGGTGCGCAGGACAGGGGCGGAACTGGTGTTAGCCGGCATGGGCAACCCGCGGCAGGAGTTGTGGGCGGTGGAGATGGCGCCGCGCACCGGCGCGGTGGTGCTCTGCATCGGGGCTTTCCTGGATTTCGCGTCCGGGCGGGTGTCCCGTGCACCGCGCCTGGTACGCGCGCTACGCAGCGAATGGCTGTACCGCCTGGCGCTGGAGCCGCGACGGCTGGCCAGTCGCTATTTCGGCGGGGTAGGGCCCTTCCTGTGGGCGGTGCTGCGGGAAAGGCTGCGTCGTCCGGCACTGCCCGGAACCTCGCGATGAGCCAGTGCGGACGCCTTACGGACCCGCTAACCTTTCCGCCATACAACGCCGGTACCAGGACATGATTCCCGTGCAGGAAGATCCACGCCACCGCAACGAGCGCTGCGACACGGCCTCGGTCGGAGCCTACCTGTTCGACTACGCGGATCGGCTGCGTGCCGCCCTGTTGACGGTGGACCCTGCTTTCCTGGAGAGAGCACGCGTCCTGGTGGAGGAGGCAGCTTCCACGGGCAGGCGCATCTACTCCGTGGGAAACGGCGGCTCCGCGGCCATCGCGGATCACCTGTGCTGTGATTTCACCAAGGGCACGCACGCGCCGGGGCACCCGGTGGTGGACTCCATGTCCCTGGTGTCCAACGTCGCGCTCTACTCGGCCATCGCCAATGATTTCGGGTTCGAGAAGGTCTTCTCCACCCAGGTCGGCCTCCTCGGCCGCCCCGGTGACGTGCTGGTGGCTATCTCCTCCTCCGGCAACAGCCCCAACATCCTGGCTGCCGTGGACGCCGCGCACGCGGCCGGCATGGCGACGATCGGGATGTCCGGCTTCCGGGGCGGCGCGTTGCGGGACAGGGCGCAGGTACCGCTCTACGTGGACGCCAACAACTACGGCGTGGTGGAGGATGCGCACCAGGCGCTCATGCATGTGCTGGCGCAGTTCATCGCCGCCCGCCGGGATGGCTGACCGCATGGCCGGCTTTCCCACGAACTGCGGAAGCGGCGCGCCATGAAGATCCTCGTGACCGGCGGTGCCGGCTTCATCGCCAGCCATCTCTGCGACCGGCTGGTGGCGCGCGGGCATGGCGTGGTGGCCGTGGACAACCTGTCCCTGGGCCGTCGCGCCCATCTGGCCCAGCTGGACGGCCTGCCCGGCTTCCGCTTCGCGGAGATGGACGTCGCCGATGCCCCGCAGCTGCGCGCGCTGTTCGAGGCCGAAAGCTTCGACGCCGTGTTCCATATGGCGGCCAATTCCGACATCGCCCGCAGCCACGCCGACCCCGAGACCGACTTCGGCAACACCTTGCGCACCACCTACTCGGTGCTCGAAGCGATGCGGCGCAACGGCGTGGGACAGCTCGTCTTCGCCTCGACCTCGGCGATCTACGGCGAGGTCCAGGGGCGGGTGCGGGAGGACCACGGACCCTTGCTGCCGATCTCGCATTACGGCGCTGCCAAGCTGGCCTCGGAAGCCTTCATCTCCTCCTACGGGGAGAATTACGGCATCCGCTCCTGGATGGCGCGCTTCCCCAACGTGGTGGGCGAGCGGTCGACCCACGGCGCGGTGTACGACTTCGTGCGCAAGCTGCGCCGCACGCCAGGCCGGCTGGAGGTGCTGGGCGACGGCACCCAGGTGAAGCCCTACCTGCACGTGGCCGACCTGCTGGACGGCATCCTGCTGGCCTGGGGCCGGATGAGCGACCGGACCAACGTCTTCAACCTGGGCGGCACGACGCGCTGCACGGTGCGCCGCATGGCCGAGATCGTGGTCGAGGAGTCCGGCTCGGACGCGGTGATCGACTTCACCGGCGGGGATCGTGGCTGGATCGGCGACGTGCCCAGCGTGGACTACGACACTGGTAGGATCCGCGCCCTGGGTTGGGAGCCCAGGCTGGACTCCGAGGCTGCGGTGCGACGGGCGGCGCGCTGGATGCTGGACCACACCCCGTGAAGGTGGTCATCCTCAACGGCGGCAAGGGCACCCGCCTGGGTCTGAGCGACCGGCCCAAGCCGATGGTGCCGGTGGCCGGCCGTCCCCTGCTGGAACGGCTGCTGGATGTCGGCAAGGCGTCGGGCTTCGAGGACTACGTGTTCCTGAACGGCCACCTCGCCGAGGTCATCGAGGCGCATTTCGGCGACGGCGCGGGCTACGGCGTGCGCATCCGGCACGTCCGCGAGGCCGCGCCGCTCGGCACGGCCGGCGCGATCCGGGAAGCCCGCGCCCTGCTGACCGAGCCTTTCCTGGTGATCTACGGCGACATCCTGATCGACGTGGACTTGGCGCATTTCGCGGCGTTCCACCGCGCCCGGGGCGGCATCGGGACGCTGTTCGTGCATCCCAACGACCACCCCCAGGACAGCGACCTGGTGGAGGCCGACGAGACGGGGCGCATCCGCCGCTTCCTGTCCAAGCCGCACGCCGCCGGCGCGGTGTTACCGAACCTGGTGAGCGCCGCGCTCTACGTGCTGGATCCGGCCGCGATCGGCCACGTGCCGCCGCAGGGAGCCTCCGACTGGGGGCACGATGTTTTCCCGGCCATCGTCGCGGCGGGCGGCGTGCTGCACGCCTATCGCAGCCTCGAATACGCCAAGGACATCGGCACGCCCGACCGCCTGGCCCGGGGGGAGGCCGACCTCGCCTCCGGCCGGGTGGAGCGGCTCAGCCGCCGCCAGCCCAAGCCGGCGGTGTTCCTGGACCGCGACGGCGTGCTCAACGCCGAGATCAACGGCGTTCACCGGCCGGACGACCTGGTGCTGCTGGACGGTGCCGGCGCGGCGTTGCGCCGGATCAACCGTTCGGGCATCCCGGCCATCTGCGTCACCAACCAGCCCGACGTCGCCAAGGGGCTGGTGTCGCCCGAGGCGCTGCGGCAGGTTTTCGCGGCGCTGGATACCGCCCTGGCCCGGGACGGCGCCTATCTGGACGACCTTTACCACTGCCCCCACCACCCCGAACGCGGCTGGCCGGGCGAGGTCGCCGCGCTCAAGGTCGACTGCGAGTGCCGCAAGCCGAAGCCCGGGATGCTGCTGGCCGCGGCGCGCGATCACAACCTGGACCTGGCCCGTTCCTGGATGATCGGGGACCGCTACGCCGATGTCGTGGCGGCGCAGGCCGCCGGGGCGCGCGCCGTGCTGGTCAGGACCGGGCATGGCGGTTCCGACCGCGACCGGCACGACAGCACACCTGACCACGTCGCCGACAACCTCGCTGAAGCCGTGGACTACGTCCTGAGGACGCTCGCATGATTATTTCCCGCACGCCGCTCCGCGTTAGCTTCTGCGGGGGCGGGAGCGACCTGCCCGCCTTCTACCGGGAGCACGGCGGCGCCGTGCTGAGCATGTCCCTGGCCCGCTACGTGTACCTGTCGATGCACGAGTATTTCCAGAGCGACGGCTACATCCTCAAGTATTCCCGGGTCGAGACGCCCAAAACTTTGGGAGAGATCGAGCACCGTATTCTGCGCCAGGTCTTCGAGGATTACGGCATCCGCGGCGTGGACTTTAACTCCAGCGCCGACGTGCCGGCGGGCACCGGGCTGGGCTCATCCTCCGCCTTCACCGTGGGCCTGCTGAACCTGTGCAACGCCTACCAGGGCCGCTACGAGGGCCGCACCACCCTGGCCGCGAAGGCCTGCGAGATCGAGCTCGGCAAGCTGGGCGAGCCGATCGGCAAGCAGGACCAGTACGGCTGTGCGCTGGGCGGGCTGAACTTCATCGAGTTTCACCCCGACGACAGCGTCACCTGCGAGTCCGTGCCGATCACCCAGGCCATGCGCGAACGGCTGGAGGCGGGGCTGGTGATGTTCTACCTCGGCGGTACGCGCTCCGCGAGTGAGGTGCTGCGCAAGCAGTCCGAGCAGGTGAAGAACAGCAAGCGTGCCCTGGGCTCGATGCAGGCCATGGTGCGCCAGGCCCGCAGCCTCCGCGCCGAGATCATGAGCGACGTGGACCTGATCGGGCCCTATCTTCACGAAGCCTGGCAGCGCAAGCGCAGCCTGGCGGACGGCATCACCAACCCCCGCATCGACGAGGCCTACGAGCGCGCCATGGCGGCCGGCGCCACGGGCGGCAAGCTGCTGGGCGCGGGCGATGCCGGGTTCCTGCTGGTCTACGCGCCCGACGAAGCCCGGGCGCAGGTCTGCGCAGCCCTGCCGGACTGCAAGGCCTACGATGTGCGCTTCGACTCGATCGGCACCACCATCATCTACTCGGACTGAGACCTGGGCCCGCTGGCGCCGTGCGCCGCGGCCCGCACAACGGCGACGTGGAGCGCGATGCACCTTCTGATCCTCGGCGGTTCATCCGACCATCCGGGCGGCGTGGAAGCTTTCTGCGAGCGCTCGGCGGAAGCGCTGGGCCGGAGCGGCGAGTGGCGGATCAACCGCATCCCGACGGGCACCGCCTTTCTCACCCTGCGCCGGCTGCCCGTGCTGCTGGGGGGGCTGGCCAGTCTGTTCCGGTACCGCCGGCAGCGTCCGGACGTGGTGTGGCTGCAATACGTGAACCTGCCCGACCTCTGCTACCTGGCCTTCGCCAAGCTGCTGGGGCTGCGGGTGATGGTGACACCGCATCTGGGCTCCAACTGGCGTTCGCAGTCCAATCCGGCGCTGCGGGCGCTGAGCGGCTGGCTGCTCGGCTTCGCTGACCGGCTGGCGCTGATCTCGCCGACGCAGGAGCGCGAGATCAACCTGCCCGCTGCCTTGCCGCGCTCCCTGATCCGGAACTTCCTGCCCGCCGCGGTGCTGGGCTCGGTGCTGCCCGACGAAGGCTCCGCGCCGCCCGTCCTGCAACTGATCCATTCTGGCCGCCTGTCCGAAGGCAAGGGCACCTTCCTGTTCGTCGAGGTGTGCGAGCAGCTGCGGGCATCCGGGGTGCCGTTCTTCGCGCGCATCACCGGCGGCGCCGACGAGACGACCTCCGCGCGGCTACACGCCATGATCGCCGAGCGCGACCTGGGAGACCAAGTGGCGGTGCTGGGCCGCGTGCCCGAGGCCGTGCTGCTGGACCTGCTGCAGCGCTCGGACATCCTGATCCACCTGTCGCGCATCGATTCCTACCCCTTGATCGTGCTGGAAGCCATGGCCTGCTCGATGCTGCCCGTGTGCATGGAGCTCGCGGGCGCCCGCGACATGGTGGAAACCTATGACGGGCAGGTCGTCAGCACGAGCGGCGCGGTGGAGGAAGCCGCGAGCTTCCTGGCCCGCCAGGATCTCGCCGATCTTCGCCGTCGCGGACGCATCGCGGCCGCGAAGGTGCGGGCGGACTACAACTGGGATCGCTGCGCCGGGGCGCTGGCCGCGGCACTGCGCGCCTGCGTCGCCGAGGATCGCACCCTGGTGACGCGGCCGGACCCGGTCATCTAGCGCGGCGCCTCGCCACTTCCGGGCTGGAGCAGCGTTTCGGGTCCCAGCAAGGATCGGACGACCCGGATGCTGCCGGCGACGGAATAGTGGGCGAAGTCCTCGAACAGGAAGGTGCCGCGCTCCTGGTAGGTGCACAGGGGCCCCGTGCAGAGTTCGGACATGGGGTCCACGAAGCGGTGCCGGCCCGCCACGCCCGCGAGGTCCTGGTTGAGGTCCGGCGAGAACAGCACGGGCCAGCGGTTCACCGCGTCGTCTGCCCTGCTGCCCTTGAGGAAGCTGAGCACCTGGACGTCGGCCGGGAATTCCGGCGACTGGCCGATCATCACCGTGCGCACGCCCTGGCGATCCAGGGTGGCCAGGGTCGCCGCCAGCTCCTCGAAACGGCCCTTCATGCCGGACCAGCGGCCCGCGATCAGCACGGTGTCGATCCGCTGCTCCCGGAGGATGTCCAGCACGCGCCCGTTGAAAGCTTGGCACCTGATCTGGGCGTAAGCCGCGGAGGACAGCAGCGGCAGGCAGCCGGCGGCGGTATACTGGATCACTGTCGCCCGCAGAGTGTCAGCCTGGGCCACTAGGCCGGGCACGTACTGGGCCGCGAAGGAGTCCCCCCAGAGCAGCACCCGGTGCGGCCCGGTCGCCACGCGGGTGCAGTCTAAGGGCGACCACCGTCGCGGATCGCGGTGGCTGAGGAAGAAGCACCGGTCCGGCATCCACTGTTCGTTGCCGGTGATGGCCTGCTCGGTGAAGTCCGGGAAGCGGGCGGGGAAGCCCCGGGCGCCGATGCCCACGAGTCCCACCAGGCAGGCGACCCCGATGGCGCCCACCCCTCCCAGCAAGACCCGGCGCTGGGTCAGCGCGGGGCTGGGGCGGCGGAAGGGCTGCTCCACGAAACGCCAGGACAGGGTGGCCAGGACCAGGCTCGCCGCCAGCACCATCACGACCTGCGACGTGTCCAGCATGCCCACCGCCCGGTAGCGCAGCAGCGAGATGATCGGCCAGTGCACGAGGTAGAGCGAGTAGGAGATGAGGCCCAGCGCCACGAAGGGCGGGGTGGACAGCAGCACCGTGACGGAAGACCGGGCCGAACGTCCCACATGGATCAGCAGCATGCTGCCCAGACAGGGATACAGGGCATTGATCCCCGGAAAGGGCGTCGCCTCGGTGAACAGCACCACCGGGGCCAGGATCAGCAGCAGCCCGGCGATCCCGGCCAACTCGGCCGTGCGACGGCGGAGGATCCGCGGCAGCGGCGTGGTTGCCAACAGCGAGCCCAGGCCGAGTTCCCAGGCGCGGGTCGGCAGCAGGAAGAAGTTCGCGGTGGAGAAGGTCGTCGTGGCGTAGACGCTCAGCGCGAAGCTCGCCGCGCAGAGCGACGCGAACAGCACCACCCAGCGGGCCCGCAGCAACGGGGCAGCGAGCGCCATGAGCACGGGTATGAACAGGTAGAACTGCTCCTCCACCGATAGCGACCAGGTGTGCAGCAAGGGCTGGAAGCTGCTGTCCACCGCGAAGTAGTTGGCGGCCCGCCAGAAATAGATGTTGGACACGGAAAGCGCGGCCGCCACCAGCGACCGTGAGGTTTCCAGCAAGTAAGGGGGCAGCAGCAATACGGCAGCTGCGAGCCAGGTGAGCAGCAGCGTGACGAAGAGCGCAGGCACGATTCGACGGATGCGGCGCTCGTAGAAGCGCAGGATGGACAGGCGCCCTCCGGCGATCTCGGCGGCGAGGTGCCCGGTGATAAGGTAGCCCGAAATCACGAAGAAGACGTCCACGCCGACGTAGCCGCCGGAGAAACCCGGCACACCGCAGTGGAACAGCACCACAGCCACCACCGCCACCGCGCGCAGTCCATCGATGTCGGGGCGGTAGGAGGGGGCAGGCTGTGCCGGGCGTAGGCTCTCGGAACTGCTCAAGCCATATCTCTCCTGGCCCGGGCCATCCTGCATCGCGCCATGCTGCCAGGACGGCGTATTCATGCCGAGTGTACAACGAGGAACCCGGCGAGAGGAAACCTGCTGCGCCGGGATGCCGCGTCGCCGTGGTGGTTAGCGGCGGACCGTCCAGCTCCGCAGCAGGGCCGCCGCTAGCCCGGCGAGCAGGCTTCCCAGCAGCGCCGCTACCGTCACGACGATGTAGTTCGGGAAGATGGGCCGCAGCGGCACCAACGCCCTCTGCAGCACCTTCACCGAAGAGAACCGCACCGTGTTGGACTCGGCGTTGATCTGCTCCTCGATCATGCGCTTGTAATAGGTGTCGGAATTGTAGCTGGCCTGGTCCACTGCACGCGTGAGATTGGCGAACTGCCGCTCATTCTCGGTCAGCGTATTCAGCTCCGCAGTCAGCCGCCCGAGTTCCACCTGTTGCTGCTGCTGCAAGCTCTGCGCCCCGGTCAGTTCCGAGTTCACCCTGAACAGCGCCACCATGGAGTCCTGGTAGACCCGGACCAGCAGCAATGGTGGATCCGAGGAACGGTCATCCAGCGCGCGGGCGTCGGCACCCCTGGACGGGGAAGGCCGGTCGCCGCCTAGGGAGTCCACCAGGGATGACACGTAGGGTGAGCGCGTGACCGGGGCGAGCCGCCGCAGCGAATCCGCGAGGGCCTGCCGCTCCCCGACCTTCTGCGAGATAGAGCCGCGGGTGACCGCCAGTGCCGAGGACAGGTCATTCATGCGCCGCAGCAGCAACTGCCGCTGCTCCGTGGCCGAATAAACGCCGGTCTGCGTGGAGAATTTTTCCAACTGGTCGGAGGCGCGCTGCAGTTCCTCCTCGAATCTCTGACGCTGCCGCTGGAAAAAGTCGACGGCGCCTGGCCGGCTGTAAAGCGAGGTTTGCCGCTCGATGAAGGCCTGGGCGACGGCATCGGAGAACTGAGCGGCGATCACGGGATCCGGGTGGCGGAACGAGATGGTGACGATGTCGGAATTCGGCTCCCCCCTGGCGTTCAGCCCGGCACTGATCCGGGGCAGGGCCGCCTCGATCGGGGTAACCTCGCGCTGCGGCTCCACCAGGGACGGGAAAACGGCCTGGCGCAGTCGCGCGAAGATCGAGGAGGAGGCGGGCTGCACCGGTCCCACGAGGTTCTGCAGCCCGACCTTCCCGATCGCGCTGACCACCACCTCCTCGCTCAGCGCGATGCGCGTCAGCGAGGCAGGCGTTTCATTGGTCCTGCGCGCCTCACCCGGTCGGCGTTCCAAGTCGCCCTGCCCCGTGATCAGCAGGGTCGCGGCCTCGTAACGTGGCTGCAGGCTCAACATGAACAGGAAGACCGGCACGAAAACCAGCAGGCTGGTCGCGACCAGGATGAGTTTGTGCCGCCAAGCCACGAGCCACACCGACTTGGCGACCGCTTCCAGCGACCGATCGAGTTGTGCCAAGTCCATCGAAGGTTCCTCTACCGAAGCTCTCTAGTGGAAACGGACCACGCCGGCTGCCACCCGGTGACGTGAGGAGGCGAAGTCTCCGGTGCTGCGACGCTGGCGGCCGCCCGAGGGTCGGCCTGCCCCGTCGTGACGGTCAGGGCCGCTCTCCGGCGCCACCCCGCCTTATCCCTTCGCAACACGTCACCACGCGTAGATCGGACCCGGTCCCCCGTGTGTGCCGCACTGCCCTTCGGCGGCATCCACGGCACTGCACCTTCGCATCCCAGAACGGCGCCGTGCGTCGCCATTCCGGTAAGCCCTGATCCCAACGTGGGTCGCACAAGTCTTCCAGAACACAACCGCATCGGCTCAAGCGCGTCCGTGCCGCGGCTGTGCCAATCCCAGCTTGCCATTATCGCGAATATGATTGATTTCTCCCGCGATGCAACACTGTCGGAAAAATCGGCGATGAGCGTGACGCCGTCATGCGAAGCGGCGTGATGCAGGGTCTCGGGGCGGCTCGGGCAGGGTGCGCGGCCCCGCGCCTCTGCCGAGGGTGCTCCTAGCATGGCTCGTGGCTCGTTGCGGCTCGCCAGCAACCTTCTCCACTATTCCTGGGCAACGATGGGTCCGGTCGGGTCCGCGGTGGCGCAGTTCGCCCTGTCGCTGGTGCTGCTGCGGGTGCTGGATATCGGTGCCTTCGGCAGCTTCTCATTCCTGCTGATCGTGTCGCAGCTCAGTTGGGGCGTGTGGGGTGCCTTGTTCTGCGCGCCCTTACCGATCCTGCTTACGGCCGGCGACGTCGCGTCACGCAGGCGCCTGCTGCGCTCCCTGTTCACGACCAACCTCCTGGGCGCGGGTTTGGCCTTCATGCTGTTCCTGCCGCTGGGAATCGTGGCTGGCGTAGCGCCCGGGGGGGCGGCGCTGTTCGCTGCTTCCGCAGCCTTGGCGCTGCTACGCTGGTTCGCGCGCGCCCATGCCTACGCGACGGGAAGGCCGCTGCGGGCCACAGCATCCGACCTCGCCTACTCACTCGTCCTGCTGGCCGGACTGGTCCTGATCCTCCTGGCCCGTACGGCGGATCTGGAAATGGCCTTCACGACGCTGCTGCTGGGGGCAGTGGCGGGGCTGCTGCCCTTCGGTCGCGACTACCTCGTGAGCCAGTTCACCGGGATGTCGTGGCGGGATCTGCCGGGCTATCGGGCGGTGTGGCGACAATTTGCCGGATGGTCGCTCCTAGGCGTGGTCACCACCGAGGCAACCGCGAATTCGCACGTCTACATCGTCACCCTCGTCTACGGACCGGAAGGCTTCGCCCCGATCGCGGCCAGCACCCTTCTGGTGCGACCGATGAACGTGGCGATGAACGCGCTCACGGAGTTCGAGCGCGCCCGCATGGCGCGGCAGATCGGTGACGGGCAGATCGGCCAAGCCGCAGCCTCGGTGCGGTTCTTCCGCTGGGTGCTGGTGACGGGTTGGATCGCCAATGTGCTGGCGGCGGGGGCACTGTTGTACTACGGACCGCGCCTGGTGTTTCCGCCGCAGTACAGCATGCCGTTCCTGGTCACGGCCGCGGCACTGTGGATGGCCGTGGTGGCCGTGCGGCTGCTGCGCACGCCCGAGAGCGCCCTCCTGCAGTCGGCCGGGGCGTTCCGGCCGCTCGCTCTGGCGAGCGTCGCATCCTCCGGCATCTCCGTGGTGGCAGTGGCGATCCTGCTCGCGGTCAGCGGACCCTTGTGGTCGATCGGCGGCATCCTGATCGGCGAGCTGGCCTTCGCAGGCTGGATCTGGCGGCAGACCCGGCTCTGGGTGGCTTCGGCGATGCTTCGGTCCGCGTCGTCCCCCGACTCGGTCATTCCGGCTCGAGCCGCTGGGTGCGGGACAGCCTCCCCGTGATCACCACCGTACAGGCCGCAGGCCGGGCCGCTCCCGATCCCGCCTACGGTAACGCGCCTTGCCGCAGCTGCCACCCCTACTCCGAAGGCCCGCCGGCATGCCGCTCGTGACCGTTGTCATCGCCACCTTCAAGCGGCCCGTCATGGTGACGCGGGCCGTCAGCAGCGCCCTTGCGCAGACCATGTCGGACCTGGAGGTCATCGTTGCGGTGGAGAAGGGCGATGACGAGACGATTGCGGCCTTGGAAGCCGTGGCGGACCCGCGTGTTCGGCACGTGGTGAACCCCGTAAAGTCGGGGCCGGGCCCGGCGCGCGACACTGGCGCGCGCGCCGGTACCGGGCTGTGGCTGGCGTTTCTCGACGACGACGATGAGTGGATGCCGGAGAAGCTGGAGAAGCAACTCGCCCTCGCGGCCGACCCGGCACGCACCATCTGCACGACGCTGTCGCGGGTCGTCACGCCGAACGGTGTTTTCATCCGACCCAGCAGCCCATACGACGGCAAGGTCCCGATCGATGAGTGGCTGTTCGACCGCCTGTCCTGGTTCAAAGGCGGGGAAAGCATGCTGCAGACATCCTCGTTGCTGGTGCCACGTGCGATGTTCGAGCAGCTGCACTTCGGCCAAGCGCACCATGAGGAGTGGGAGTTGGCGATCCGGGCGGTGAAGCAGCACGGGTTCCGCCTGGTAACCGTGCGCGAGCCGCTGGTGACCTACTATGCCGGCAATACCTATCCCTGGAGAAAGTCGGTCGGCTGGATCGAATCCATGCGGGATGTGGTCACGCCGCGTGCCTTCAGCGGCTTCTGCTTAACCGTGGCGACACGGGCACTGGCGCCACCCGATCGCAATGCGGCCTTCCTCACCTTCCTGCGCCTGGGGCTGCGCCACGGTCGGCCGACCGCCCGGCAGCTCTTCGCCTTCACGCTGATGTGGCTCCTCCCCCAGCACCTGCGCGAACGGATCCGCGCAGTGCTTCGTGGGCGTGAACCGGCTGATGACTCGCGGGCCGCGTAAGTCGGGGATCGGCGCTGTTGGTTGAACGCGAGGTGGTAATCCGTGGCGGATGCTCCTCGTCGAGACGGCGCGCGTGTTCTGGCAGAGGAAAGCGGGCCCGGAGCGCAGCGAACGTTCTCCTTGTCCGGAGAACGTTAAAAAAAGCTATCCTGATCGCCTGCCGCGCATCGCTGACGACCTCTCGCGCATGAGTTTTCTGCCACACCAGATGATCCGTGAATGCGGCTCTCATTCGGGTGTGCCTCATACGTCAAGGTTCCGGGTGCCGCTTCGCAATTGGTCTCTGCTGCGGCGCGTGGTCATGTAGAGTGAGAAATGCGCCCGGTGGATGCTGGACATAGGATCACAGTGATGTCGAGAAAGAGCCCCATGCCTGTCCATCCTGCTGCATCACGCAGCGTGTCCCCTGGAGGGAGAGGGGACGCGGAGGATTTTTATTTGTACTACGACAGGGAACTCTCTCGACTTTCTCCCTATCACTGCGAGAACCATTACTTCAACAAGGCGAAGGATCGGATGGACCGGACGTTTGACCTAATCAGGTCAAACGTCGAAGGTAGTCGCATATTGGACGTGGGCGCATCGCCATTCTATCTCTTGTACAAAGCGCAGCAGCAGGGCGCTCGTGAATGTCATGGAATTTATTTCGCCAACGACGACCATCCGATGAGGGGAATTAACGAGATCTACTCGAGACATGGGGCGATCCAGCTTCATCATTCGGATATCGAGAAGTCAGATCTTCCTTTTCCGGACAACTCCTTCGATATTGTTACGGCATGCGAGGTGTTGGAGCATCTCGAGAATTTTCCGATGCGATTCGTTCATGAAGTGCGCAGGATCCTACGGCCGGGTGGCATTTTGTGCGTCACGGTACCGAATGTCTCCGCAATCGGGAATATCGTGAAACTCGTATTCCGCAAGAACATTTACTATAAGTACCGCTCCGACCCTACCGGGCGGCACAAGCACGAATATACATTGCGGCAAGTGACGGCACTGTTTGAGTTCATGAAGCTGGATGTCCTCTCTGCCGGCTATTTTCCGTCTCCAACCTCTGATCTACGATGGTTGCGGCCGGCATACAGGCTGATCGCAGTCACGCCGGGGCTCCGACATTATTCCCCGAATATTTATTGTGTCGGAAGGCAGCCGAGCCCCAAACCGGCAGGGAGCTTTGGGCCGCCTCCTAAGATTTTGTATTCTGACGATCTATCGATTGAAGAGTAGCCAACGAGCCGTGCGCCGTGATGGTGGGACGTACGCGCGCCTCTCTGCAAGCACTGTCCGCAACGCTCGAGCAGGGCATCCTGCGGATGAAGGCTGGCGCAAAGCTTCCTGGGGGGGCAGCAGGCACGGGTCGGATGGTCACGATGCATGCTATTCGCCCGCTCCCACCATGGAGGGTTGCGGCGCACCTCGGTCCGTCACTACTCCGCTGCAGCTAGAGCAGATTCCGAGCGAACCGAATCAGAGGGCTTGCCCGGCTCGGGGGCAATCTGATTCAAGCTGCTGGCTGGGGTTGGAGGCCAGCGGCGATGGCGAAGACCTTGTCGGAGGACCTGCG